>JAZOVL010000258.1:0-14079 GCA_045658685.1 Pilosibacter sp. | reverse complement strand
GACAGTTTTCTGGTTCTCACAGCACAGGATGAGAATTGCAGCAACTACGTGTGTGTGTATGCGGAAAAAGAAGCCGCAAAGAAGCTTGCGAAAGAAGCAGAGAAAAAGCAGGTTCCGGTTCATGATACAGACAACACGACCAGCACAAAGAGTGATACAAAGGCCGGATCGGCACTGAAAAAGAGTATTGTCCGAGGAATGGCGAAGGCAGCAGAAGAGGCAGCGGCAGCAGCATTGGAATCTTCAGAGGCATTGACCATCATTAATGAAGAAATGATTCCGGCTCTGGACGAAGTCGGTAAAGGCTTTGAGGCAGGAACTGTATTTCTTCCACAGCTTCTGATGAGTGCGGAAGCTGCCAAAGCAGCGTTTGCTGTGATGAAGGAAAAAATGGCACAAGACGGTGTGGCGCAGGAGAAACGCGGAAAAGTAATCCTGGCGACGGTTAAGGGGGATATTCATGATATTGGAAAGAATATTGTGAAGGTTCTTTTGGAAAACTATAGCTTTGATGTGATCGATCTTGGCCGTGACGTGGCTCCAGAGAAGATCGTGGAATGTGCTATTGTGGATAAGGTTCCTGTGGTAGGACTCAGTGCGTTGATGACAACGACAGTTCCGGCGATGGAGGAAACCATCCGTCAGCTTCGTGAAAAAGCACCGGAAGTGAAAATTATGGTCGGTGGTGCAGTTTTGACCGAAGACTATGCGGCAGCAATCGGAGCAGATGCGTATTGTAAAGATGCCATGGCATCCGTGAATTTTGCAATTCAATGCGAATAGTACTGGATTTTTCTTCTTCTATACGTTATAATATTATATCTGTGAAAATGTATTATTTGCTGCTGAAACGGTATCCATATTCCGGGAAAGCAGCCCAGCAATAGAAATAAGGAGAAAATCAGATGAAGAAGATTCTGGAGCTTATTACAGATGAAATGAAACAGGCTTTTGTGGCATGCGGTTATGATGAGTCCTATGCAAGGGTAACTCTCTCCAATCGTCCGGACCTTTGCGAGTACCAGTGTAATGGTGCTATGGCAGCAGCGAAAGCATATAAGATGAAACCGATCGATATCGCGAACGGTGTTGTAGAGAAACTTCAGGGAAGTAAGACATTTGAGGAAGTCAATGCAGTTATGCCAGGCTTCATCAACTTAAAATTAAATGGTGAATTCCTTGCCGAGTATATGAATGGTATGGCAAACGGTGAGAAGCTGGGTATGGATCCGGTAGCCGAACCGAAGACTGTGATCGTAGACTACGGCGGAGCAAATGTTGCAAAACCGCTTCACGTTGGTCACCTTCGTGCGGCTGTTATCGGTGAGGCGATCAAGCGTATGGGCCGTTTCGTTGGACATACTGTGATCGGTGATGTTCATCTTGGTGACTGGGGTCTTCAGATGGGCCTTATCATCGAGGAGTTAAAAGACAGACAGCCAGAGCTTCCGTACTTTGACGAGAGCTTTACAGGCGAATATCCGACAGAAGCACCGTTTACAATCTCCGAGTTAGAGGAGATTTATCCGGCAGCCAGCGGAAAATCCAAAGTGGATGAGGCGTTCAAAGAGCGTGCACAGGAGGCAACATTTAAGCTTCAGAGCGGATATGCACCGTACCGTGCGATCTGGAACCATATTATGAATGTTTCCTTAAAAGATTTAAAGAAAAATTATTCCAATCTGAATGTGGAATTTGATCTCTGGAAAGGTGAGAGCGATGCTCAGCCGTATATCCCGGATATGATTCAGGATTTAATTGATAAAGGTCTGGCTTATGAAAGCCAGGGAGCTCTTGTTGTAGATATCGCAGAAGAGAAAGATACAAAAGAGCTTCCGCCGTGTATCGTTAGAAAATCTGACGGTGCAGCATTATATGCAACATCTGACCTTGCAACCATCGTTGAGAGAGAGCAGGATTACAAGCCGGATCATTATGTATATGTAGTTGATAAGCGTCAGGACCTTCATTTTACTCAGGTATTCCGTGTTGCGAAGAAGGCAGGAATCGTTGGTCCGGACAGCAGACTGGATTTCGTAGGCTTTGGTACTATGAATGGAAAAGACGGTAAGCCGTTCAAGACAAGAGAAGGCGGCGTTATGCGTCTGGAAAATCTTATTGCTGATATCAGTGAGGCAGCATATAACAGAATTATGGAAAACCGTACTGTTTCTGAGGAAGAAGCAAAAGAGACAGCGAAGATCGTTGGTCTGGCTGCATTAAAGTATGGTGATCTTTCTAACCAGGCAACAAAGGATTACGTATTTGATATTGAGCGTTTCACTTCCTTCGAAGGAAACACAGGTCCGTATGTACTGTATACAATTGCTCGTATCAATTCTATCCTTAAGAAATATGAGGATACTTGTGAGGTTGCTGCCGATACTACAATTCTTGCACCGTCCGGAGAGCCGGAGAAGACATTGATGTTATCTCTCTCCAGATTCAGCGAGGTTATGTTGGGAAGCTTCGAAGACCTTGCACCGCACAAGATCTGTGCATATATCTTTGAACTTGCAAATGCGCTGAATCACTTCTACCATGAGACAAGAATCATTGCAGAAGAGGATAAGAAGAAACAGGCTGGT
This sequence comes from Pilosibacter sp., assembly GCA_045658685.1. Taxonomy (GTDB): domain Bacteria; phylum Bacillota; class Clostridia; order Lachnospirales; family Lachnospiraceae; genus Pilosibacter. The sequence continues at coordinate 11,491 of JAZOVL010000258.1, read as the reverse complement.
TACATTGGTCTTGTAACTCTTACAAGAAGTGTTCTTCTCACATGCATTGATCTTTTAGGTTTTGAAGCTCCGGAAAGAATGTAAGGAGTACGAAGTGCAAAACAATCGCGGATGTTCATATTCGCGAGACGGAACTTGACAGAAATGGAGGCAATTATGGAGGTATACGGACTTTCATCAGACACTTTCTGGAAAGATGAAATAGAGATCAGAGGAACGGTAACGGACTGTGGAAAACGATACCGTGTTCGTATTTTGCGCAAGGGTAGTCAGATTTATGACTACTCTTGTTCGCATGTAGATGAGAGTGGAAGACGGATTAAAGACTGTTCTGTCGGCTGTGGAAATATCGTAGATGCCAGTGAGCTTTGTGTTCACGGACAAGCGCTTTTGGCTGAACATATGAAAAAGGACAGAGAAAAGAACCTCCGTCCGGTCTCCACATCCCAGAAAATCCGCTTTATGGTCAGAGAATATACAAACCGAGAAGTGAGTCGGATCATGGGAGCCGGGGAAGATGGCAGAGTGCGTCTAGTTCCAAGACTTTTACTGTCCAGAGATCAGATTAAAATCCGCTTTTTTATTGGAAAAGAGAAGTTGTTCCAGGTAAAAGATCTGGTGACATTTTCTCAGGCGGTAGAGTTTGAACGTCTGGTAGAGTATGGAAAAGGGCTTTCCTTCCATCATAATCTGGATGCGTTTGAGGAGAGTTGCCGTCCTCTGGTATTGCTGGTTCTGGAAATGGTTGGCACATACCGGGAACATTATTCCCAGTTCCGCAGAAGTGCTTTGGAAATGCAGCCAGTACTGGGTGAGCTGGTTCTGGGAAAAGCGGGAAGAGAGCGGTTCTTTTCTATTATGGAAGGAAAAGAAATCGAATGTGAAGATTCCTGGAAAGCAAAGCGAAATCTGACGATCAAACGTGAAAATCCAAAATTTGAAATGCTGGTTGAAAAGACCGGAAAAGATGGCGTGAAATTAACTATGCCAAAGGAGATCATGGCATTTCCTGGTGAAAAATGCCTGTTTATCGCAGATGATGAGGCGATGTATCGATGTGACGAGGAATACACCCAGGCACTTCAGGTGTTGATGGAGTATATGGTCATGGGTACGGACGCGGAGCGTGAAGTTCTCATCAATGACAGAGATATGCCTCTGTTTTATGAGCGTGTTCTGAAGAAATTAGAAGCGTGAAAGTTATTGAATATTAAAGATGTAGATCTAGAAGGATACCGTCCGCAGGAGTTGAAGGTAAATTTCTATTTCGACAGCAATGGACCGAAAGAAGTTACGTTGCGACCGGAGCTTTCTTACGGAGATTATGCCTTCCATCCGCTGGAGGATGAAAATGTCCCGAAAGAAATCTGTCGAGATGTTCCGGGTGAGTTTCGTGTCAGTCAGTTGATCACACGATATTTTAAATTTACTGAAGAAGAGACGAAAAACATGGTCATTCGCGGGGATGATGAAGCAGTTTATCAGCTGGTGTCTGGCGGAATGTCTCGATTTATGGAGCTTGGTGAGGTATTCATTTCGGAATCGTTTAAGAAGATCCGTGTTCTTCCGCCGACCAATGTGGCAGTACGTGTACGTGCGACAGAAGGATGGCTGGAACTGGATGTGGATACAGGAGGAATTCCGAAAGAAGAGCTGTTTGCGATCCTTGCAGAATATCAGGCGAAGAAGAAATTTTATCGCATGAAAAATGGCGATTTCCTGACTTTGGACGACGATGGACTTCTGACTATGTCAAAGCTGGCTCAGAGTCTGGGAGTGGAGAAGGAATTAGCAGCAGCGGAGACGATGAAAGTTCCGATGTACCGGGCGATGTACCTGGATACCGTGTTGAAAGAAGATCGAAGTGTCAGCTTCTACCGTGATCAACTGTTTAAAGCTGTGGTTCGTGGCATGAAAGATGTTGAGGATAGTGCTTATGAGATCCCAGAGACTCTGGTTCCGGTGCTCAGAAGTTACCAGAAGGTTGGTTATCGTTGGCTGAAAAGTCTGGATGCTTACGGTTTTGGTGGGATACTTGCAGATGAGATGGGTCTTGGTAAGACGATTCAGATTATCGCCCTTCTCCTGGATGAAAAGAAGAGATCCGGCGGTGTATCCCTGATCGTATGTCCGGCATCCCTTGTGTATAACTGGGAAAATGAACTTCATACTTTTGCTCCGGAACTTACCGTTCAGACCATGGCCGGAAGCCAGGCAGAGCGTGAAGAGATGTTAACCCGTTTGCAAAAGGAAAGCTTTGCCGGTATCGATGTTCTGATTACTTCTTATGATTTGTTAAAACGAGATCTGGGATATTATCTGGAGCAGCAGTTCCGCTTCCAGATCATCGATGAGGCTCAGTATATAAAAAATGCAGTCACGCAGGCAGCAAAGGCAGTGAAGGCGATTCAGGCGAAGACGAAATTTGCCCTGACGGGAACTCCGATCGAGAATCATCTGGGTGAGCTTTGGAGCATTTTTGATTATCTGATGCCGGGATTTTTATATACGTCCCAGAAATTTAAAAAGATGTTTGAAACACCGATCGTAAGAGATGGAGACCAATACGCGCTTTCCATGTTAAGAAAGATGACTGGACCTTTCCTTATGAGACGTTTAAAGAAAGATGTGTTAAAGGAACTTCCGGAGAAACTGGAAACTGTTCTTTATTCCGGAATGGAAGGCGAACAGAAAACACTCTATCAGGCCAATGCGGCTCTGCTTCGTGAGCAGATTCTAAGCGGAGGCGGAGACTTCGGAAAAGACCGGATGCAGATTTTGGCAGAGCTGATGAAACTTCGACAGATCTGTTGCGATCCTTCTCTCTGTTTTTCCAAGTACAAAGGCGGTTCTGCGAAACTGGAGACCTGCATGGAGCTTTTGGAAAACGGTACTGAGGCCGGACATAAGATTCTGCTCTTTTCTCAGTTTACTTCTATGCTGGAGATTATTGCGAAACGTCTGACAAAGGAAAAGATTCCGTATTATATGCTGACCGGTTCTACATCAAAAAAGGAACGTATGCAGATGGTAACATCGTTCCAGAAAGATGACGTACAGGTTTTCCTGATTTCTCTGAAAGCAGGAGGTACAGGATTGAACCTGACTGCAGCCGATATTGTTATCCACTATGATCCGTGGTGGAACGTGGCGGCACAAAATCAGGCGACCGACCGTGCACATCGAATCGGACAGGAGAACCAGGTAACGGTATTCAAGTTGATCACAAAGCATACGGTAGAGGAAAATATCCTCAAACTGCAGGAGATGAAAAAGGATCTGGCGGATACAGTGGTTACGGAAGGAACAGGAGCATTCTCCGGAATTTCCAAAGAAGATCTGCTGGCGATGCTGGAAGATTAATATGAGGCAGTTTTGCTGCATTGGGATATGCAGCAAAACTGCCGTGTTTTAGCGGGAAAATCTTCAGAAATTGTTAAGATTTTCTGCAGTCTGCTGTGTTAAAATGTAAGAAGTGCAGATAACATAACGCAGATATTTAGGGGAAAGACATGCATAAGAAATTATTAGATAAAGTACGTATCATAACGATTGGTCTGTCTATGTCACTGGCATTTACGCAGACGGTTCATGCAACAACATTGATCACACCGTTTGGAACAACGCAGGTGTATGAAGTGGAGACGCAGCCGAGTGAAACGGAGGCTGCAACGCCGGAAGGCGTTGAGTCCAGCCAGTCGGCACAGCAAGTGGAGCAAGTTGTTGACTCTGAACAGACCACACAACAGGCACCGGGTGCAACAGATATTGCTGCTGTGCACGTTATCGTTCCGTCAGCAACTTACAGTACAACAGAGCCGGTTGCCGTGAAAACAGATCAACAGGCAGGACCTGGAGTTGAAAATAGTCAGCCGGTTCAGAATGAGATTCGTGTTCTGAGCGCATCGGAATTCGAGGAGGCTGCAAAGAAGGCAGAAATCGCAATTCCGGAAATCGCAGCACAGGGTGCAGTTCTCTATGATGTGACACATGACAATTTTATATTTGAAAAAAATGCAGATAAGCAGTTTCCGCCGGCGAGTATCACAAAGGTGCTGACAGCACTTTTGGTTCTGGAGCATGCAAAGCTGACAGAAACAGTCACATATTCCAAAACAGCAGTAACCAATCTGGAATCCGGAGCAGTGACACTTCAGCTGCAGGAAGGTGACAAAGTTTCTGTAAAAGACAGCTTATACGGTTTGATGTTAAAGTCTGCCAATGAGGTGGCCAATGGTCTTGCAGAGCATGTGGGTGGAAGCCTCAATGGTTTTTCAACCATGATGAATGCGAAGGCAAAAGAGTTAGGCTGTACCAATTCCAACTTTGTAAACCCGAATGGTCTGAATCATTCTGAACACTATACAACCGCACGTGACATGGCGAGAATTACAGCGGAAGCATTTAAAAACGAGACATTCCGTGAGATCACATCCACTACGAGTTACAAATTCCCGGCGACAAAAGCAGCAAAGGCCAGAACGATCTCCATGGGCCACAAGATGATCTATAAAAGCAATGCAAGCTATTATACAGGAGTTCTCGGTGGTAAGACTGGATATACTTCGAAAGCCGGAAATACTCTGGTAACTTGTGTGGAACGAGATGGTGTACGTCTGGTGGCAGTGATCATGAAGTCCAATGGTACTCATTATACCGATACAAAAGCGTTATTCGATTACGGTTTTGCACTTGCAAAAGAGGGGGCGCTTACAGAGGAAGTAGTGATTAATCAGAGTACTAGCGCGTTCCACAAATGGATTGCAGATGGCAGTGCGTGGCGTTTTGAACTGGCAGACGGAACAAGACTTTCCAACTGCTTTGTGACCATTGATGGCAGTAATTATGCATTCGACACAGAGGGTAAGATGGTGACCGGTTGGCTGACACTCGGCACAAACTGGCATTACTTTGACAGTACAGGTGCCATGGTCAAGAACGAGTGGAGACAAGACGGAGACTTATGGTTCTATCTGGGAGACCAGGGTGCTATGGCCAGAAATACCTGGATTGACGATCAGTACTATGTGGGTGCTGACGGAGTCTGGGTACAATAATGAGACAGGATTAAAACAGATTCGGAGGGCATGAACGATGAAGATTAGAAAATGGATTCCATGGCTTACAGCTGCAACTGCGGCAGCCGTCGGTTTGTTCTTTCTGCGTTCCGAATATGAACGTGACCAGCTGGTGACGGAATATTTTACGATCCATTCTCCAAAAGTAAAAGGAAGTGGAAAGCGGCTGGCATTCCTGACTGATTTGCATGACAAGGAATTCGGACCGGACAATGAGAGGCTTTTGCAGGCGATCCGTGAAGCGAAACCGGATATGGTTCTGGTTGGCGGAGATATGATGGTTGCGAAAGGTGTTGGAGATTTAACCTTGTCTCTGAAGTTTCTGAAGCGATTGTCTGAGGAATTTACGGTTATCTGTGCCAATGGAAATCATGAACTACGCCTCAGAAATGAGAAAGAGACGTACGGTGACAAATATCGTGAATACCGACAGGCATTAAATGAAATGGGGATCACATTCCTTTCCGACCGGAAAATTTCGCTGGATCAGGATATCGATCTGTATGGAGTGAATTTGGTTTCAGAGTATTATGAGCCGGGATATCCAAAGATGAAGAAGGGATTTATGGAAAAGGTTCTGGGAAGACCGGAAATGGAAAAATTTTCCATTTTGCTGGCTCATTCTCCTATGTTCTTTGATGAATATGCAGAGTGGGGAGCGGATTTGACACTATCCGGGCATTTCCATGGTGGGACCATTCAGATTCCTTTGCTGGGCGGTCTGATGACACCGCAGTATCAGTTCTTTTTTCCATGGTGTGCCGGTTTGTATGAAGGTGTGCATGGCAGAAAGCTGATTGCAGGACGAGGTTTGGGTACCCATTCCATTAATATCCGCTTCAATGACAAACCACAAGTTGTTGTGGTAGACATAAAGAAGAAAAACTAGATTTAGGTGCATGGTAAATATTTCACACAAGGAAAGCTATTTACATTGCGTCAAAATTCTGTTATACTTTGATAGCAATATCATGGAAAAAGAGTTCCGGATGCGGGGCTCTTTTTCTGACTTACAAAATTCAGGAGTAACACATGGAGCTTTCTTACAAATTGGAGTCATTTGAAGGACCGCTTGACCTTCTGCTTCATCTGATTGAAAAGAATAAAGTCAATATTTATGATATCCCGATCGCAACGATCACCGATCAATATCTGGAGTATGTTCGTCATATGGAGGAAGAATCTCTGGATGTGGTTAGTGAATTCCTGGTTATGGCTGCGACGCTGCTGGATATCAAAGCACGTATGCTGCTCCCGAAAGAAGTAAATGAAGAAGGGGAAGAGGAAGACCCGAGAGCAGAACTTGTGGCGCGGCTCTTAGAGTACAAGACCTACAAGTATATGTCCATGGAATTAAAAGACATGGAAATGGACGCGGAAAAGATTTTTTATAAAACCCCTACCGTACCGAAGGAAGTGAAGGAGTACGAGCAGCCGGTCGATCTGGACAAGCTGCTGGATGGTATGACGCTGGCGAAGCTGGAGCAGATTTTCCGGTCTGTGATGAAACGACAGAAGGATAAGATCGATCCGGTCCGCAGTACATTTGGTACGATTAAAAAAGATCCGGTCAGCCTGGAAGAAAAGATCACTTCCGTACTGGGCTATGCGAGAAAGCACCGGAAATTCAGTTTCCGTGGTATGTTAATGAGACAGAAAGACAGAACTGAAATAGTAGTAACGTTCCTGGCGCTTCTTGAACTGATGAAGATCGGAAAAATCCATCTGACCCAGGAAAATCTGTTTGATGACATGATGATCGAGGCTCTGGAGCCGGAGGGCGAAGAGAGCGAACTGGAAATCAGTGTGGAGGAAATTTGATGCGAGTAGTGGATTTGAAAGAGCAGGAGTCTGTGGTCGAGGCAGTGCTGTTTACCATGGGACAGTCTGTGGAGATCAGGCAGCTGGCAGCGGCGCTTGAAACAACAGAAAAGGAAGCGGCAGCGGCAGCAGAACGTCTCCGTGAGCGTTATGATGAAGAAGACAGGGGAATGCAGATCCTTCGTCTGGAAGACAGTTACCAGATGTCAACCAGAACCAAATTTTACAGTAATCTGATTAAGGTAGCTGCAACCCCGAAAAAGCAGGTATTGACTGATGTCGTAATGGAGACATTGGCGATCATTGCTTATAAGCAGCCGGTAACAAAGGCTGATATTGAAAAGATCAGAGGTGTAAAGTCCGATCATGCTGTTAACCGTCTGATCGAATACAATCTGGTTTACGAAGCCGGAAGAATGGATGCCCCAGGACGTCCGGCTCTTTTTGCGACAACCGAAGAGTTCCTGAGACGTTTCGGCGTCAGTTCGACGGTGGAGCTTCCGGAGATGAATATGGAACAGCGTGAGGAGATCAAGTCCGAGGTTGAGGAAGAGCTGAATCTGAAACTTCATGTTGACGGATCTCCAATGAGTGATGAGGAGCTGGCTGCGCTTGCGGAAGCAGAGGCTGAGGATTCTGATAGTGATAATGTCACAGAGTTTTCAGACCAGATTGGTTATAATGAGGAACATAAAGCAACACAAATAATACAGGAGGAAGAACGCCATGAGATGCAGTGATATTAAGATTATTAAAAAAGACGGAACCAGAGAAGACTTCAATGTTCAGAAGGTCGTTGTGGCTGTCAATAAATCTGCAAACCGTGCGATGATCACATTTTCCAAAGCGGAAATCAATTTTATCTGTCAGTTCGTGGAAGAAATGGCTGAACATTTAGAAGTGGCGGAGATTCCGATCGCCCAGATGCACAACATTGTTGAGGGCGCATTAGAGCGTGTCAACCCGATGGTTGCCAAGAGCTATCGTGATTACAGAAACTACAAACAGGATTTTGTACAGATGCTTGATGAGGTTTATAAAAAATCTCAGTCTATCATGTACATCGGCGATAAGGAAAACAGCAATACAGACAGTGCTCTTGTTTCCACAAAACGAAGCCTGATTTTCAACGAATTAAATAAATCTTTGTACCAGAAATTCTTCATGACGGTGGAAGAGCTTCAGGCTTGCCGTGATGGATATCTTTATATCCATGATATGTCTGCAAGACGTGATACCATGAACTGCTGTCTGTTCGATGTGGAAGAAGTTCTGACAGGCGGTTTCGAGATGGGAAATCTCTGGTACAATGAGCCGAAGACACTGGATGTTGCCTTTGACGTAATTGGAGATATCGTACTGAGTGCTGCCAGCCAGCAGTACGGTGGATTTACCGTACCGAGCGTGGAAAATATTCTGGCTCCGTATGCAGAGAAATCTTATGCAAAATATACCGAGAAATATTTAAATCTCGGTCTTTCACAGGAAAAGGCAGAGGAAGTGGCGCTGGCAGATGTACAGCGCGATATGGAACAGGGCTTTCAGGGCTGGGAGTACAAGTTTAACTCCGTATCCTCCAGCCGAGGTGACTATCCGTTTATCACTATGACAGCCGGAACAGGAACCAGCCGTTTTGCAAAGATGGCAACGATCACAATGCTGAATGTAAGAAAAGGCGGTCAGGGAAGAAAAGGTCATAAGAAACCGGTGCTCTTCCCGAAGGTAGTATTCTTATATGATGAAAACCTTCATGGACCGGGCGGAGAGCTTGAGGATGTTTTTGAGGCAGGAATCGAGTGTTCCTCCAAGACTATGTATCCGGACTGGCTGTCTCTGACAGGCGAAGGCTATATTGCAAGCATGTACAAGAAGTATGGTAAGATTATCAGTCCGATGGGATGTCGTGCATTCCTTTCTCCGTGGTATGAGCGCGGCGGAATGGAACCGGCAGATGAGAACGATGTGCCGAGATTTGTGGGCCGTTTCAACATCGGTGTTGTAAGCTTACATCTTCCGATGATCCTTGCAAAGGCGCGACAGGAAAGCAAAGACTTCTACGAGGTTCTGGATTATTATTTACAGCTGATCCGTAAGATTCATATCCGTACCTATGCGTACCTTGGTGAGCTCCGCGCGTCCACCAATCCGTTGGCATACTGCGAAGGCGGTTTCTACGGCGGACATCTGGGACTGCACGATAAGATCAAACCGCTCCTCAAGACAGCAACAGCGTCCTTTGGCATTACTGCATTCAATGAGCTGCAGCAGCTCTACAATGGAAAATCCCTTGTAGAAGACGGTCAGTTCGCACTGGAAGTACTGCAGTATATCAATGACAGAGTGAATGAGTTCAAGAAGGCAGATGGAAATCTGTACGCGATCTATGCAACACCGGCAGAGAATCTTTGCGGTCTTCAGGTAAAACAGTTCAGAAAGAAATACGGAATCATTGAAAATGTTTCTGACAGAGATTATGTGAGCAATGGATTCCACTGCCATGTAACCGAAGATATCACTCCGATCGAGAAGCAGAATCTGGAATACCGTTTCTGGGAGCTTTCCAACGGCGGCAAGATCCAGTATGTAAAATACCCGATCGATTATAATACAGAAGCGATCAAATCTCTGGTGCGCAGAGCAATGAAGATGGGATTCTATGAGGGTGTAAACCTGTCGCTGTCTTACTGCGATGATTGTGGCCATGAGGAGCTGAACATGGATGTTTGTCCGAAATGCGGAAGCAAGAACCTGACAAAGATTGACCGTATGAACGGCTATCTCAGTTACTCCCGTGTAAAAGGTGACACTCGTCTGAATGATGCGAAAATGGCAGAGATTGCTGAGAGGAAAAGCATGTAATGAGATACCATAACATAACAAAAGACGATATGCTCAACGGTGACGGTCTCCGTACCGTGCTATGGGTGGCAGGCTGCAGCCATGGCTGCAAGAATTGCCATAACCCGATCACATGGGATATCTGCGGTGGAATACCGTTTGATGAAGCGGCGAAAAAAGAGCTGTTCGAGGCTTTGGAGCCGGATTATATTTCCGGAATCACATTCAGCGGGGGCGATCCGCTCCATATGCAGAATCGTGATGAAGTGGGCGAGCTGATCAAAGAAGTCCGTGAGAAATATCCGAACAAAACAATCTGGGTCTATACCGGATACACATGGGAGGAAGTAAAAGAACTTCCGTATTTGAAACTGGCAGATGTGCTGGTGGATGGAGAGTTCGTAGATGAGTTAAAAGATGTGACACTTCACTGGAAAGGAAGTGCGAACCAGAGGGTCATTGACATCAAGAAAACTCTGGAGAGCGGAGAAATCGTGCTTCACGCGTAAAGAAACAGAATATGTGAGATGATACAACAGACTGTGGGTCAATGAAAGAGATTGGCTCACAGTCTGTTTTTGTATGTTTTCCCAATTCTCGGAAAAACTTAATAAAAAAGGTCAGTTCGGCCTTGCTTTTGAATACCATATACTGGGCTGACCAAATTAGGAAGAGGAGAGGGCATATGAAACAAGAATATTTATTGGATATTGATGAAGTCTTGAATGCGCAGAATACTACAATAAATGGTCTAACGACCGGGGAAGCGGAAAAGCGTCTGGAAGCTATAGGAAAAAATAAGCTGGCAGAGGGAAAGAAAGAGTCTTTGTTTACGCGGTTTTTAAAAGAACTTTCAGATCCGATGATCCTGATTTTAATCGTAGCGGCGGGTATTTCAGGAGTGACTGCATGGTATGAAGGAGAAGCATTTACAGACGTGATCATTATCATGGCAGTGGTGATTATCAATGCGGTACTCGGTGTGGTCCAGGAGAGTAAGGCAGAGGCTGCGATCGAAGCTTTGCAGGAAATAGCAGCAGCGACCAGTAAGGTTTTTCGTGACGGAAAACTTATGACACTGAAGAGTGAAGATCTGGTGCCCGGCGATATTGTGGTATTGGAGGCTGGAGATTCGGTTCCGGCTGACGGCCGGATCGTGGAAAGCGCCAGCCTGAAGATTGAAGAGGCGGCTCTGACGGGCGAATCTGTTCCGGTCAATAAGATTATGGATGTACTGAATCTTGGCGGTGAAAGGGATGTTCCTCTGGGAGACAGAAAAAACATGATGTATATGGGTTCCACGGTGGTTTATGGACGTGGGCGTGCAGTCGTAACCGGAACCGGTATGAATACAGAAATGGGTAAAATTGCGGATGCCCTTGCGAAAGCTCAAGATGAGGAGACACCGCTGCAGATCAAAATGAAGCAGTTGAGCCGCATGTTGACTGTCCTGGTTGTAGGAATCAGCATGGTCATTTTCTCGGTTGGAATTACACGGGCGTTTGGGGCACCTGAAGGAATCACCGGAGATACGATTCTTGAAAGCTTTATGGTGGCCGTTTCTTTGGCAGTTGCTGCAATTCCGGAGGGTCTGGCAGCCGTTGTTACGATCGTACTTTCCATTGGAGTGACTAACATGTCACGCAGGAATGCGATCATTCGCAAATTAACAGCAGTTGAGACTCTTGGATGTACACAGATTATCTGTTCCGACAAAACCGGAACATTGACTCAGAATAAAATGACGGTTGTGG
>JAZOVL010000257.1:0-8581 GCA_045658685.1 Pilosibacter sp. | reverse complement strand
AACGACAAGGCTGGAAGAAAAAGCGCTGGTAATGAACAGCGATGTGATTTCCGGTCTTAAGATGCTGGAAAGAAACGAAAAGAAGTTCGATCTTGTTTTTATGGATCCTCCTTACGACCGTGAACTGGAAAAACATGTAATGGAGGCACTTGTGAACTCCAGCCTTGCTGATGAAGACACCCTTTTCATTGTTGAGGCATCCCTGGGAACTGATTTTTCCTGGGCCGGCCCGATGGGCTATGAAATCGTCCGTACAAAAGAGTATAAGACCAACAAGCATGTCTTTTTAATGAAAGCTCTGGAGGCTGACGAAAACTAAAGAAACCGGAGATACAATTATGAAAAAAGCAATTTATCCGGGAAGTTTTGACCCGGTAACACTTGGACACATCGATGTCATCGAGCGTGCATCTAAATTATTTGACCATCTGATCATTGCCGTTCTTGGGAACAGTGCAAAAACTCCATTGTTTTCCACTGAGGAACGTGTTAATATGTTAAAAGAAGTAACCAAACACATTCCAAACGTAGAGATAAAAAGTTTTGGAGGTCTTACTGTCGATTTTGCGAAAACACATGAGGCGAATGCAATGGTGCGTGGACTTCGTGCGGTTACAGATTTCGAATATGAGCTTCAGATCGCACAGTTGAATCATGTGATCAATCCAGAAATCGATACGGTCTTCTTGACAACCGATTTAAAATATGCATACCTCAGTTCCAGTTCTGTAAAAGAAGTTGCGGCTTATGGCGGTGATATTTCCCAGTTCGTAACTCCTTTCGTTGAAACTGAAGTGAAAAAGAAATTTGAGGGCAAGATTAAAGGAAAGGAATAAATAACTATGAGCAGAATTGAACAGTTAATCACTGAAATTGAAGAATATATTGACAGCTGTAAGTTCCAGCCGTTATCTACAACAAAGATCATCGTAAACAAAGAGGAGTTGGACGAGCTTTTAGTGGAACTTCGTCTCCGTATCCCGGATGAGATCAAGCAGTACCAGAAGATCATCAGCAACCAGGAAGCAATCCTTTCTGACGCTCGCTCCAAAGCGGACGCCATGTTAGATGAGGCTACTGCACAGACAAGCGAGATGGTAAATGAGCATGAGATCATGCAGAGAGCGTATGCCCATGCCAACGAAGTAATTGAGCAGGCACAGGCACAGGCACAGGCTATCATTGACAATGCAGTAAACGATGCAAACAATATTCGTCAGGGTTCTATCCAGTATACAGATGAGATGTTAAAGAGCCTTCAGACAATTATTACACATTCTATGGAGGGTGCACAGGGACGTTTCGATGCATTCATGAACTCCATGAAGTCCAGCTACGACATCGTTTCTTCCAACAGACAGGAGCTGTCCGGAAGTATCGTTGTAGAGGCAACAGAAGAGGAAGCTTAATTAATGATTACATAGGAGATATGCAAGCCCCGCCGAAAGGAATGCATGGGCTGATTTCCAGAATATATAGGGCCGGATGGATAGTCCGGCCTTATTTTTATTTCCTAAAACGGATTTTGTTTGAAAAATGCCGGAAAGTCCGCCAAATGTCAATGCGGCAACCGAGGCTATGTATCCTATTTCCCAGTTCTTTATTTCTGCAAACGCCCGGATCCCGGTGGTCATTTCCATGATTCCGATGAAACAGAGTTTTACCGGATTCGGAATAATTGTAAATCTACGAATTAATATGATCGCGATAGAAAATAAAACCAGATAGCCACCGATCTTACAAAGTACTTCTACAGATGAGAGGATTGCCTCGTCTGCGCTGGAAGTATGTATTTGGGAGCCACGGGATTCTCCTGCAGATGATTGATTTTTATCAAAAGGGTACCGTTGTTTGGCAAGAATGGCTATAGGTATGACCGGAGCGTATACGGAGAGTAACAAAATAGAAACTGGAATGTTCTCAGTAAACCAGGGATACACATAGCCTAAGATAAACATAGGACTGGGATGATTGCAGATCGTCATTAAATATCTGCCCTCGTTTACGGAAATTTGTCTGTCATTTACAAATTCTGCACAGGTTTTCGCTCCCATTGGATATCCGCACAGTAATCCGGAAATCAGAACGTAGCATCCTTCACTGGAAAGACCGAGAAGCGGATGGAGTACTTTGTAAAATGGTCTCATGATCTGGGCAATTCCCCCTCCAGAAACGATCAAACCGGAAAGGACCATAAAAGGAAATAGAGCCGGTACAACGGAATTGTACCAGAGTATAAGTCCTTGTCTAGCTCCCTCCGTTACTTCGGAAGAGAATCGTAACATGGGAATCAACAGCAGAAACAGAACGAACGAGCGAACAGAACGATGTTTCATAGAGCAGCCTAAATATAAGCGTTTATTTAATGTATGTCCGAAGTGTGAAATTTATGAAAAATTTGATAGCAGTTGTACTTTTTTTCGAATTTTGGTATGATAATGAAGATAGAATAAAAATGGAGGAGTTTTGCCTGTGGGAAAGGAAATGCGTCTGGACAAGTATCTGGCGGATATGGGAAAAGGAACCAGAAGCCAGATAAAAGAGGCTGCCAGAAAAGGACGGATTCAGATCAATGGTGTTATTACAAAGAAGCCGGATACGAAAGTGAACGTGGAGACAGATACCATTGTATTTGACGGGGCTTTGGTTTCTTATGTGACAATGGAATATTATATGCTGAATAAGCCGCAGGGCGTTGTTTCTGCCACAGAAGACAACAGGTATCAGACCGTCATTGATCTGATCGATGGTAAGAATCGAAAAGATCTGTTTCCAGTAGGACGATTGGATATTGATACGGAAGGACTTCTTCTGATCACCAACGATGGTCCGTTGGCTCACCGATTGCTTGCTCCGAAAAAGCATGTAGATAAAATTTATTATGCAGTTTGCGAAGGCTCTGTACCGGATTCTGCAATTTCGGAGTTTGCCGAGGGAATCTTACTTTCAGATGGTTTAAAATGCCTTCCGGCTTCCTTAGAGATTCTGGCGAGAACAGAGGAGGATGGAAAATATCATTCGGAGATCAAACTGACAATCCGAGAGGGTAAATTTCATCAGATAAAGCGAATGATGGAAGCTGTTGGATGTCCGGTGATATTCTTAAAACGTCTGACCATGGGACCATTAACCTTGGATGAATCTTTAAAACCTGGAGAATATCGTCCTCTGACAGCGGAAGAATTGGAGTGGTTAAGCGATTTATGATAAAGAAGTTATTAGAGGGAAAGAAAGCAATGCTGTTTGATCTGGACGGTACTCTGGTGGACTCCATGTGGATGTGGAAGCAGATTGATATCGAGTTTCTCGGACGTTTTGGGTATGTTTGTCCGGATGATCTGCAGAAATCCATTGAGGGCATGAGCTTTTCTGAAACTGCAGTGTATTTTAAAGAGCGCTTTCAGATTCCATTATCATTAGATGAGATAAAAAATTGCTGGACTCAGATGTCCATTGATAAATACCGTTACGAAGTTCCGCTCAAATGTGGCGTTCGGGAATTTTTGATTTATTGTAAGGAAAATAACATTCGTACGGGAATTGCAACCAGCAACGGACGTGATATGGTGGATGCAGTCATTGAGTCTTTGCAGATCGGAACGTATCTGGATGTGATCATAACTGCCTGTGAAGTAAAGGCAGGAAAGCCGGAACCGGATATTTATCTCGAGGCAGCAAAACGACTTGATGTGAATCCATCTGAATGCCTGGTATTTGAAGATATTCCGGCTGGAATCATAGCAGGAAAACGGGCTGGAATGCAGGTCATTGCAGTTGAAGATGATTTTTCGAAACAGATGAAGCAAGAAAAGCTGGAACTGGCGGATGGCTTCATTGAAACATATTTTGAGATATTATAAAAGTGAGGGATAGTATGTTACATGATTTTCTTCCGATTTGCAGAGAAGATATGGAGAAACGAGGCTGGGAACAGTGCGATTTCGTTTATGTGATCGGTGACGCTTATGTCGATCATCCGTCATTTGGACCTGCGATCATCAGCCGTCTGTTAGAAGCACACGGATATAAAGTCGGCATCATTTCACAGCCGGACTGGAAAGAGAAAGAAAGTGTGATGATCCTTGGTGAGCCGCGCCTCGGATTCCTTGTGAGTGCAGGAAATATGGACTCCATGGTAAATCATTATTCAGTATCTAAACATCGCAGAGAAAAAGATTCCTATACTCCGGGCGGAGAGATGGGAAAACGTCCCGATTATGCAGCTGTTGTATATTGTAATCTGATCCGTTCTGCATACAAAGACACTCCGATCATTCTCGGTGGTATCGAGGCCAGCTTAAGACGTCTGGCACATTATGACTATTGGTCTAATAAGGTAAAACGTTCGATTCTTCTGGATTCTCAAGCAGATCTGATTTCCTACGGAATGGGTGAAAAATCCATTATTGAAATTGCAGATGCGCTGAATTCCGGTCTCAATATCAAAGACATTACTTATATTGAAGGCACTGTATACAAGACAGACAGCCGTGATAAAGTGTATGATGCGATCATGCTTCCGGAATTTTACGATATTCGTGACAATAAACGCAAATATGCAGAAAGCTTCTTCATTCAGTACCAGAATGCAGGACCGCTATCCGGCAAACGGTTATGCGAGCCGTATACAGAGAAGCTGTTTGTTGTACAGAACCCGCCTGCAAAACCTCTTACAATGCAGGAGATGGACGACGTGTATGCACTTCCTTATATGAGAAAATGGCATCCGAGCTATGATGCGCTTGGTGGCATCCCGGCATTCAGCGAAGTGAAATTCAGTTTAATCAGTAACCGTGGCTGTTTTGGCGGATGCAGTTTCTGTGCTCTTACTTTCCATCAGGGACGAATTATCCAGGTTCGAAGCCATGAATCCATTATCGAAGAAGCGAAAATGCTGACAGAAGAACCGGATTTTAAGGGCTACATTCACGACGTAGGCGGCCCGACAGCAAATTTCCGTTTCCCGGCCTGTAACAAGCAGCTGGATAAAGGTGCTTGTCCGAACAAGCAGTGCCTGTTCCCGAAACCATGTCAGAATATGATCGCGGATCACAGAGATTATATCAAATTACTTAGAAAGCTTCGTGAGCTTCCGAAAGTGAAGAAAGTATTTGTTCGTTCCGGTATCCGTTTTGACTATGTTCTTGCAGATAAGAACCGTGAATTCTTACGTGAGCTCTGCGAGCATCATGTCAGTGGCCAGTTGAAAGTCGCTCCGGAGCATATTTCAGACGCAGTATTACAGAGAATGGGGAAACCGGAAGTATCTGTATACAATCAGTTTGTGAAAGAATACAAAGCCATGAATCAGAAAATCGGAAAAGAACAGTATCTGGTTCCGTATCTGATGTCCTCTCACCCGGGTTCTACCCTGAAAGAGGCGATCGAGCTGGCTGAGTATTTGAGAGATTTAGGCTATATGCCGGAACAGGTGCAGGATTTCTATCCGACCCCATCCACAATCTCAACATGTATGTACTATACCGGTCTGGATCCGAGAACGATGGAAGAGGTCTATGTACCGAAGAATCCGCATGAAAAAGCAATGCAGAGAGCGTTGATCCAGTATCGTAATCCGAAAAACTATGATCTGGTGTATGAGGCACTGAAAAAAGCAGGAAGAGAAGACCTGATCGGTTTTGAGAAACATTGTCTTATTCGTCCGAGAAACATCGGATATGGTAAAACAGCAAAACCGTGGGTAAAAGGAGCATCAGAGAAAAAGGCAGCTCCGGCTAAGAAAAAAACCATTCGCAACGTTCATAAAAAGAAAGGTTGATGCGTTTTATGAAGATAGCGATCGTGACCGGAGCATCGTCCGGAATGGGAAGAGAAATGGTCTATCAGCTTGCAGACCGATTTGGCGGTCTTTCCGAAATTTGGGTAGTTGCCAGAAGAATGGCGCGTCTGGATGAATTTGATGGAAAACTTCCATTGAAGGTCCGAAAGTTTGCAATTGATATTACAGATGGAAATTCCCTAAATATATTAAAAAATGAGCTTGAAGTGGTGAAACCAGATGTAAAAATCCTGGTAAATTCGGCTGGTTGTGGGAAATATGGAAAAATAGGAGAATTGACTCCGGATGAATCCTCCAACATGATCCGACTGAATGCAGAGGCATTGACAGCAGTAACAGAGCTTGTGCTCCCGTATATTTCTGCCAATAGCCGAATCATTCAGTTTGCATCAGCAGCTGCTTTTGTACCTCAGCCGGGATTTGCAGTATATGCAGCAACTAAATCCTATGTGTTAAGTTACAGTAAGGCACTGGCTCAGGAATTAAAATCCAGAAATATCTCTGTGACTGCCGTATGTCCGGGTTCAGTAGAAACAGAATTCTTTGACTATGCATTGAATGGAAAAAAATTGCCTTTATACAAAAAAGCAGTCATTTCCAAACCAGAGGTTGTGGTGAAACATGCGATTCACGACAGTTGCATGGGAAAAACCTTGTCTGTTTCCGGACCGATCATGAAAGGATTTTATCTGATCTGCAAATTCCTTCCCCATGATCTGATTATGCGGTTTATTAAATAACTAGTTTTTACACACGAAAAGAGGATACGATTTTGAACAAAAATAAAATCAGAAAAGGACAATACGGTTACCGTGATGCCCACAAAAAAGCACAGGTTCGCAATGTATCTGTTTTTGCAGTTGCAATCGCAGCAATATTAATCGGAAGATTTTTTGTAACCTGGGAAGATATGAAGAAAATGATGATGATCACAGCAATTCTTCTGGTACTTCCGATGGCAAATCTGGCGTCTCCAATGCTGGTTGGCTGGAAATTCAAGACAGCTCCGAAAGATTTTTATGATGCAGTAAAACCGTATGAAGAGAAATTTACAGTGTTTTACGATCTGATCATTACCAATACAGATCTCATTATGCCAATTGATGCTGCTGTGATCCATCCGACTGGTGTATATTTATTCTGTCCGAATAAGAGTGTTGATATTAAGAAGGCAGAGAAATTTATCAACGAGATTCTGATCGGCTGGAAACTGGACGGAAATGCAAAAATCATGGTAGAGAAAAAGAACTATCTGAATCGTCTGTCTTCATTAAGAGATTTAACAGAAGAGGATGATGACGGAAGTACCGAGTATGTCACAAAAGTGATCCTTGGACTTTCTATGTAAACTGGAAAGGAACCTGAAATTATGCAGGAAATCTCCATCGGAAAAAATGAAGCCGGTCAGCGTCTGGATAAATTCCTTGCAAAGTATATGAATCTTGCACCGAAGAGTTTTTTTTATAAAATGATGCGCAAAAAGAACATCACACTAAACGGTAAGAAGTGTGAGGGAGCAGAAAAACTTGCAGAGGGCGATGTTGTAAAATTGTTTTTATCTGATGAAACTGTCGCAGGCTTTACAGAAGTAAAAGTACAAAAGATTCGGAAAGAAAAAAAACAGAAACTGGATGTGATCTATGAGGACGATCATATTGTTCTGGTCAATAAACCGAGCGGAATGTTATCTCAGAAAGCAAAGGAAAGTGATGTGTCTCTTGTAGAATACCTCATTGACTATCTGCTGGACTCTGGATCGATTACGGAAGAATCTATGCGCAGTTTCCGCCCGTCAATCTGCAACCGTCTTGATCGTAATACAAGCGGTATTGTTGCCTGCGGTAAGTCTTTGGCCGGTCTGCAGATGCTTTCGGAAGTGTTCCGTGATCGTAGTATTCACAAATACTATCAGTGTATTGTAAAGGGCGAGATGAGAGACAGCCGTACGATTGATGGATGGCTGTTAAAGGATGAAGCGGCCAACAAAGTGCAGATTTTTAAATCGGAAGTCAAAGATGCACGTCCGATCTGTACCAAATATGAGCCGCTTGCGACAAACGGAAGGTATACATTATTAAAAGTAACCTTGATCACCGGACGCTCTCATCAGATTCGCGCACATCTTGCTTCTATAGGACATCCAATCTTAGGTGATACAAAGTACGGTACGGATTTAAAAAAAGTGGGACATCGCTCAAACAGTGTTGTAAGTGCGGAGCAGAAATATCAGATTCACTCCCAGCTTCTTCATTCATATAGACTGGAATTTCCAAATTTGCCGGAACCATTTGAGTATTTAAGTGGAAAAGCGTTTGAGGCTCCGCTGCCGAAAGATTTTAATAAGGTGATTGCTGGAGAGAATATGAATTAACAGCAATTTAAGAAAACAAACATAAAAATTTTATGTAACATTAATATTTCGCTAAGAAATTTGTGCTATAATGCTTATAGCATGCGAAAACAAAGGAGTGCATTATGGGAACATGGAAAACAAGAGGACTGCGCGGTTCTACATTGGAAGATCTGATCAATCGAACCAATGACAGTTACCGTGAAAAAAAACTGGCATTGATCCAGAAGGTTCCAACCCCTATCACTCCAATCGAAATTGATAAAGCCAGCAGACATATTACATTGGCATATTTCGATACAAAAAGTACGGTTGACTATATCGGGGCAGTACAGGGAATCCCGGTTTGTTTTGATGCAAAGGAATGTGATGTACAGACTTTTCCGCTGCAGAACATCCACCAGCATCAGGTAGACTTTATGCTGGATTAT
>JAZOVL010000256.1:0-3644 GCA_045658685.1 Pilosibacter sp. | reverse complement strand
GGCTTCCGATAAAGTAAAGAACGGCGATAATAACAAAAGCTTCGAACTTGTAATAATCATAAAAATATTCAAAGACGGCTCCGCCTTTTCCTTCTTTTACAGCAGTGATTATTTTTTTGATTTTTTCTCGGAATGTCATATGCTAATTTTCTCCAAAGCGATCCTCCGGAAAATCTGATTCCGGAATATAGTCAGCGAATGCTTTTTTTAGCTGCTTGCTGTTGGTGTATGCAATGAAAGAGAACATTAAGAATACAACAAAAGGAAGCAGTCCGAAAAATAATGTGGTCTGGAACCAAAGCAGTAAAAAAGGTACAACATTTAATACAGTGATCAGCAATGTGGTTGGGAACATGTGAATCAGCATCATCAGAGCGGCATTTTTCATGTTTACTTTTACCGGATTGTAAAATTTAGACTGAACCGGAAAAATCCAGCTTACCCACATAGCGTAGATAATTCCCACGAGGAGGATAACGCCCATTAAAATTTTTGCAATAATGGATGTGGAAATATAGGAGAGGTAGGCGTCGTAAGCCAGGAACAAACCGGCAAATAATACGACGATCCAGATTATGGTAGCCTGTTTAAAGTTGTTTTTAAATGCTTTGAAATAATTCTTAACAATATTGCCTTCTGTCTCATCTAATAATTTGAATGAAACACTATAAAGTGCGGTTGTGGATGCACCGATGGTAAAGATTGGGATGCTGAAAAAAATAAACAGGAAGTTTAGAATCATCAGGTCGCCCATTCGGTCCATGGCTCTCCAGACAGGATTTTCTGTACTGAACAATTTCTGAAACATATGTAACCATCCTTTGTTAAAAATTGAATTAAAAATAAGTATACTACAGATAATCTCAGTTTGCAAGTTGGAAGGTTTACATAAGAAAGGCAATAATTATTAAATAATTGTAAAAATGGAGTAACAAAAACTAGGTTGTTCAGTTGATGAAATATATGGTATGATAGAAGTCAGGAAATATCGGGAGGTTAGGATTATGTTAGCGAAAAAGAAAAGGAAATCGGACTGGCAATGTCGGATCTGGCGGATTGTGGTGCTGAGTATCTTGTGTGTGATCTGCATGGTTCAGACGGTGACAGCAGCGCCGATCGAGGTTTCTTATTATTACGAAGAAGTTTGCGCATCTTGTGACGGAACCAAGGAATTTTACGAACTGTATAACCGCGTTTTTTCGTCGGAGGATAAGAAAACTTTTGAAGCAAAGATTTCCACTTATAATGTGTTTATGGATTCCTGCAGGATTCAGTATGAGGAAGTAAAGGAAGAATTGCAGATTCCAGCGGGTACAAGCCTTCCGGTATTGGTGATCGAGGAACATTGGATCAGCGGTCATGACAGCATGGAAGCGCAGATGAGAGAGCTTTTGATGAATCGCGAAGAAACGGAAACAGTACCGGAGGAAGATGGTCTTGTACAGGCAACGGCCGCAGTTGACCTGGAACAAAAGAAAGACGAGGGATTCTGGCAGGATCTTTATTCTGTAATAGAAGAGGCAAAGCTCCCGGTTGTGATGTTATTTTCGACCAATAACTGTGAGGATTGCCAATTTGTAAAAAAATGGTTTGCCGAACAGGAACTGTCGATTCAGTTAGTAGAATACAATATCATCGAACATGGTTGTCTCGATGAATTAAAATCTATATTTACACAATATGGAGTTCCGGAAGAGAAACAGAAGGTTCCGGCGGTCTTTTTAGGAGAAGAATATTTAATAGGAAAAGCTGAGACACAATCTCTTGAGATGGTGTTGGAACAGGGAAAAGCAGAGAATACTTCGTTGTTAAATATGATGAAGGAGGCAGAAGTTGTGCGAGAGGCAGATAAAGGGGCGGAAAGTATGAACCTTTGGACTTTGGCGGCTGCAGGACTTCTTGCGGGATTTAACCCGTGCTCCATCTCCATGCTGTTAATGCTGATGTCTCTGCTGCTTAGCGAAAAAGCCTCTGTCTGGAAAAATGGCTTGTTATATCTCACTGGTAAATATGCGGCATATTTGTCTATCGGGTTTGCAATTTTTGTGACGGCATCCCAGATTTCCAACCAGACAATGGAAAAAGTGGGAAGTGTGATGAATCTGGCAATGGGAATTTTGTTCGCAGCGGCTTCTGTATTGTACATAATCGATGCAGTTCGTGTTTATCGCCAGGACTACGGAAAGATTAAAATGCAGCTTCCGGTCGGACTTCGCAGAATGAACCATAATTTAATTAAGAAGGTTTCGTCCACAGGAGGCTTCATGCAGCCGTTGATGATCCTGACTCTGGGTATCGTTATTTCCTTTGGTGAGTTCTTTTGTACCGGTCAGATTTATATGGCTTCCATTACATATCTGTTAAAAGATCAGGTAAAAGCGGCCATATTCCCATTTCTGGTATATACGACCGCTATGTCTGTTCCGGCTGTGATCATGATCTTGTTGGTCCAGAGGACAAGAAATACCGAAGCGGTTTCTGATTTCATGTTTCGTCATCTGGGTGCGATCAAAATTTTTAATGCGATTTTATTTGCATTATTTGCTTTATACTTCCTGGTGTTTTAGGAAAGCGTGGGTGTTTTGCAGACTGGAGTTAATCAGTTAGAATGCAACGGTCAATAGAATCAAAATTTGCATACCGTTTTAAAAGGGATCCGGGACATTCCGGATCCTTTTGATTTTCAATCTCAAGCTGGATCTCTGCTGTCAGGCGGACACGAACAGCACCTCTGTGGATATGGCATGGCTCTGGATCATCAAAAAATTCTACACTTTTTTCTAAGATAATAGCTTCCTTGATCGGAATATCCTTGAGGTATCCGTTGTATATTTGCTGTCCGCAACTGTAAAGTTCAAGTTTCGGAATAGGATTTTTTTTCTTGAAAAACATAGGTAACTCCTTTTTCGGCTTTTGTATAAAATGCAAGAATAGAATCGAAATGACAGGTGTCGTGTCTTGTGAATAATGTACTACATTTGGTTTGAAAACACAAGAATAATTATACATTTCATATACATATTGACAAATTACTTGGGGGGGGGTATACTATTTCTGATGTTACTTTGTCCTATAACGTGGGGAGGAAGTGTAATCAGAAAAGGAGGAACAATATGAGAAAGACATTCAAAAATATTGCAGCTCTTGGTATGGCAGCTGCAATGGTAACAGGCGCATTAACAGGTTGCGGCAGCAATGAGACAGCAGCTACAACAGCAGCTCCGGCAGCTACAGAAGCAGCTAAGACTGAGGCAGCAGCTCCGGCAGACACAACAGCAGCTCCGGCAGCTCCGGCAGAAAAAGCTGAGCTTACAATCTTCACAATGACAATGCCGAACGTAGAAGATTTCGAGACAAATGACTTCACACTTTATCTTGAGGAGACATTAAATCTTGACCTTAACTTCGTAACAGGTACACGTGATGACTGGTCTGACAAATTAAATATGATCATGAACTCCGACGATATTCCGGATATCATCTTCGGCGTATCCCCGGATATCGCACGTCTTGGCGTTAAAGAGGGTATCATTATCCCGCTTGACGAGTACATGACAGAAGAGTATGTACCGAACTATATCAAGATGATGAACGACAACAACTTCAGCCTTGATGTTTGCCGTGAGACAGATGGTCAGATCTAT
>JAZOVL010000255.1:0-1809 GCA_045658685.1 Pilosibacter sp. | reverse complement strand
GAGCCGGTCGGTTCCACCAACACGATCATCGCTTCCATGTTCCAGGACAAGGGACTGATTCCGTCCGAAAAGCTGGCAGGCATGATGGCTGCGGCGATTCTGTCGGATACCGTCATGTTCAAGTCGCCCACCTGTACCGTCCGGGATATCCGTACTGCGGAACGTATGGCACGCATTGCGAGTGTCTCTCTGGAGGAACTGGGCAGAAAGATCTTCTCCGAATCGGTGGAAGGAAAGACCGCAGAAGAACTCCTGTATACCGACTACAAGGAATTCCATATTGCGGGTCATGATCTGGCTGTATCCCAGGTTACCTGTCTGGACAGTGCGAGTATGCTTTCCAGAAAAGAGGAACTGCTCAAGCAGATGATGACGATTTCGTATCAATCAGATGTTTCTCTGGTGATCCTGATGCTTACAGATGTGCTTCTGGAAGGCAGCTATCTGCTGTTTGTAGGAGATGATGATATTATCAGCCAGGCTTTTGATGTGTCTCCAAAGGATAATGAGGTCTTTCTGCCGGATGTAATGAGCCGCAAAAAGCAGGTTATTCCCAGTCTGTCGGCGTTGTGGGGCTGAAAATGACTCGGTGGTTTAAGATAGGAAAGGAATAGAAAAATGAAAATTGCATTGATCGCACATGACAAAAAGAAAAGTGAAATTATCGAACTTGCAATCAAATATAAGGATGTGCTGGGCAAACATGAGCTGTATGCCACCGGAACTACCGGCACTCTGATTATGGGAGAAACCGGTCTGGCAATCCACCGGATGAAGAGCGGTCCGCTTGGCGGCGACCAGCAGATCGGTGCCATGCTCGCCAACGGGGAACTGGATCTGATCATCTTCCTCCGTGATCCGTTGACCGCACAGCCTCACGAACCGGATGTTTCCGCACTCCTGCGTCTCGGAGATGTTCAGAAAATTCCGCTTGCCACAAACATAAACAGTGCTACGATCATGCTGGAAGCTTTGAAAAATGAGACATTTTACTGCATGATATCAAACGCAAACAGCGGTAAATAATTTACTATATTCCATGATACCGTTTATTTGATAATATTTGTAGATGTATAAAGGAGATAAAGATGAGATACAAAATTGAACTTACAACAATGCATGATGTAGAAGAATTTACTGCCTTGGTTCAGCAAGTTTCTTGTGATGTCAGACTGATCGGAAAAGATGAACATGGGTCCGATTGGGAGCTTTCCGCAAAATCTACATTGTGTGTATTTCTTCTCGGTGGGCATATCCAGCACATACTTCGCGCGTCGCAGGAAATAGATTGGAGCACAATCTACTGTGAATGCGAACAGGATATTTATCCATTGATTCGCAAGTTTGTTAAAGAGTAAATATACACTATTACATAAACACAAATTGTACAAACTGAAAATTTCAGTGGCTTAAACGAGATGTCATGCGGAAGATTTAATTCCAATGCTTGTCTTAGAAAAAAGAAAAGGGCGATTCAGTT
The DNA here is from genome assembly GCA_045658685.1 of Pilosibacter sp. Lineage (GTDB taxonomy): Bacteria > Bacillota > Clostridia > Lachnospirales > Lachnospiraceae > Pilosibacter. The sequence goes on along the minus strand of JAZOVL010000255.1, from coordinate 329 downwards.
AACATACTGCATCGTCCTTTGGTTTTGGGGAGTATCGAATGGTTATAAACCGAGCTTACTTAAAGAGACTGGCGAATAGCTTCAACAATGTTGCCATTCACATCATAGAAGCGGATGCTTCCTGCATTGCGTGGAAGGATGACAGCAAATGGTTTGCTGCTGTCAATTTCGATCACTTCAATTCCATTGCTGCCAGCGGTTCTGCCGATGTCATTGTTTGCATACAGAATCCCGAAAAACAGCACACCCGCTGCTACAATGCCCATGAGTATACTCAGAGGACTTTCTTGTGGGTGTTTCCTCCTGTGGTGGTCGGGGATTCCTCTACA
>JAZOVL010000254.1:0-7854 GCA_045658685.1 Pilosibacter sp. | reverse complement strand
ATCGTAAACGGACATATCAGCCTAACCGCAACAATACCCCAAAGAAGAACATTAACACACTTGGGAGCTTTCTTCAAAACAAGTCTGAGTACCAACACCGCCAGAACAAGCCAGCTTGCCGAGATACTCATATTGATGATTTTCAGGAAAACTTCGCTTAAAAGGGTTTCGCTCATAGTCAACCTCCTTTCCGGATGCGGTCAATCATACGCTGCACTTCGTCAAGATCCTTTTCGGACATATCCTGATGTTTCGTAAACGCTGCAATAAAAGCAGGCAACGAACCCTCAAACTTCTTCTCAACCAGTTCGTCAATCTCACACGCCTGTGCTTCATCTTTAGAAATAAGAGAGGTAATGGTACTGTTCTCATTTTTCAACACACCACGTTCTCCAAGTCTTTTGATAACGGTATAGGTCGTGGTTCGCTTCCAACCTAACTGCTCCTGACAGAGCTTGACAAGCTCCACAGCAGTTACCGGCTCATGCTCCCACATAATTAAACAAAATCGATATTCACTTTCATGGATTTTTGGAACTCCCATATTCACACCCCTCCTTGTCTACACAGTTAGACTCTAATTACAGTCTACATCATTAGACATTCGAAGTCAATATGCCAAAATAGAGTTCATAAAGAATTAAGAAAACCCACGGCTATCGCTCCAAAAACAGGAAAGCCGTGGGCAGTTTCAATACATTATTTTATTCTGGTATATGTCGGGTAAGTAGCTTTCTTTTCCGCATCGGTCAAATCCAGCTCGTCCATATCCTAGCTAATCTCGATATGTTGCTTTGCATTAAGTTTGGATAATAAACATACAGTCTCCACATGATGGGTCCCCGGGAACATGTCCACGCAGCAAACCTTCTCCACTGCATATCCACCTGCCTGCAGTACCACAAGATCTCTTGCCAGACTAGTCGGCTTACAGGAAATGTAAACCATACGATCCACTCCATAGTTCATAATCTTCGGCAGAGCCTTCGGATGAATACCGTCACGCGGCGGATCCAGTACAATGAGATCTGGGCGCTCTGTTAAGCTGTCCAGAACCTTCAGCACATCGCCTGCAATGAAATCGCAATTAGAAAGACCATTGAGTGCAGCATTCTCCTTTGCAGCCTCTACTGCCTCTTCTACAATCTCTACACCAGTTACATGCTTTGCTACCGGAGCCAGAATCTGAGCGATTGTACCAGTTCCGCTGTAAAGATCAAACACAGTACGTCCATCTGTTTCTCCGATATACTCTCTGGCCGTTTCGTAAAGAACCTCTGCACCAAGGGAGTTTGTCTGGAAGAATGAGAATGGTGTGATCTTGAATTTCAATCCAAGAAGTTCTTCATAGAAGAAATCCTGTCCGAATAATATTTCTGTCTCATCGCTCTGCACCACATCAGCCAGACTGTCGTTCTTTGTATGCAAAATACCGATGAACTTACCTTCAGTCTCAAGAGCAAGAAGTTTCTCTTTCCATCCCTCGAGAAGTGCAGCCTCATCTTCCTGACTGCTCCATGTACCTTCTGTCTGAGTGGAAGTAACAAGGTCCACCATGATCTCCTTGGTTTTCACACCACGGCGAACAAGAAGATGTCTGAGATAACCTTCATGGCTCATCTTTTTATAATATTTCGCATCTCTCTCTTTAAAATAGTCAAGTGTAGCAACCAGAATTTTATTGATATCTTCATGCACCAGCTGACACTGACCTACGGTCACGATATCATAAAAGCTTCCACGCTTGTGCATACCAAGCTCCAACGGACCATCTTTATAACCATCACCGAAAGAGAATTCCATCTTGTTACGATAAGAATCCACAAGCGGACTTCCCTTGATTCCTTCAAAATTGAAACCCTCCGGAAGAACCGGTGCAAGAAGCGCTTTTACCTGAGCTTCTTTCAATTTTAACTGCTCCTCATACGGAAGAGTCTGATAGCTGCAACCACCGCACTCGTCTGCATGCGTGCACTTCGGCTCCGCATATTCCCAGTCTGCGCGTTTTACAACACTTAACAGACGACCTTCGCATTTGTCTTTTCTGCGTTTTGTGATCATCACTTCCACAGTCTGTCCCGAGAGTGCATGCTTTACAACCACTTTTTCGTCCTCTATATGAAGAATTCCTTTATTAGGAAAATCTACCTTCTCAACAATACCGGTGTAAATCTCACCTTTTTTCATTGTTATCCTCCTGAAATTAGTATTTATCACTCTTCCTAGTGTAAACGATTTTTTCAAATTACACAACAAAAAAAGAACAGGATACGCATTTAATTGCATACCCTGCTCTTTAACACTTAATTGTAAATGACCGTATTAAATTGTGAATTATAACTGCGGACCAGCAGCTACTAATGCCTTACCAGCATCGTTGCCTGTGAACTTCACGAAGTTCTTGATGAAACGATCTGCAAGGTCTTTTGCTTTTACTTCCCATTCGGAAGCGTCAGCGTATGTATTGCGCGGGTCAAGGATATTTGTATCTACGCCCGGAAGTTCTGTCGGAACAGAGAAGTTGAAGTACGGAATTGTCTTTGTCTCAGCTGTCTCGATGGAACCATTAAGGATTGCATCGATGATACCACGAGTATCTTTGATGGAGATACGTTTGCCTGTTCCGTTCCAACCTGTGTTTACTAAGTAAGCCTTGGAACCGTTAGCTTCCATCTTCTTAACTAACTCTTCTGCATATTTTGTCGGGTGCAGCTCAAGGAACGGCTGACCGAAGCATGCAGAGAATGTCGGTGTCGGCTCTGTGATACCACGCTCTGTACCAGCAAGTTTTGCTGTGAAACCAGATAAGAAGTAATATTTTGTCTGTTCCGGAGTCAGGATGGATACCGGCGGAAGTACGCCGAATGCATCTGCGGAAAGGAAAATTACGTTCTTAGCTGCCGGAGCGGAAGAAACCGGACGAACGATGTTGTTGATATGCTGGATCGGGTAGGAAACACGTGTGTTTTCTGTTACACTCTGATCTGCAAAATCAATGTTGCCTTCTGCATCAACTGCTACGTTCTCAAGAAGAGCGTTTCTTCTGATCGCATTGTAGATATCCGGCTCAGTTTCTTTGCTGAGGTTGATAACTTTTGCGTAGCAGCCACCTTCGAAGTTGAAGATACCGTTGTCATCCCAGCCGTGCTCGTCATCACCTACAAGGAGACGTTTCGGATCTGTGGATAATGTTGTCTTACCTGTACCGGAAAGACCGAAGAATACAGCTGTGTTCTCACCGTCCATATCAGCGTTTGCAGAGCAGTGCATGGAAGCGATACCCTTTAACGGAAGGAAGTAGTTCATCATGGAGAAGAGACCCTTCTTCATTTCGCCACCGTACCATGTGTTAAGGATAACCTGCTCTTTGCTTGTTACGTTGAATGCAACAGCAGTCTCAGAGTTAAGACCTAACTCTTTGTAATTTTCAACTTTCGCCTTGGATGCGCAGTAAACTACGAAATCCGGTGTGAAATTTTCAAGCTCTTCTGCAGACGGTTTAATGAACATATTTGTTACAAAGTGTGCCTGCCAAGCTACTTCCATCACAAAACGAACAGCAAGTCTTGTGTCCTTGTTGGAACCACAGAAAGCATCTACAACGAAAAGTCTCTTGCCGGAAAGCTGTTTCTGTGCAAGACCTTTTAACTCCGCCCATACATCTTCGTTGATCGGGTGGTTGTCGTTCTTATACTCGTCGGATGTCCACCAAACTGTGTCCTTGGAGTTTTCATCCATAACGATGTATTTGTCTTTCGGGGAACGACCTGTGTAGATACCTGTCATTACGTTAACAGCACCAAGCTCTGTTAACTGCGCTTTTTCGTAACCCTCTAAATCGCTCTTCATCTCCTCTTCGAATAATAATTCGTAAGACGGGGTGTGAACGATTTCTGTCGCGCCGAGAATACCATAGTTCTCTAAATTGATCATAGCCATTTTGCATAACCTCTTTTCTTTTTTGTTGCCATACATCTGGGCGAAATCTGGGCAGACTTCAACCCTGGTGAAAAGCGTTAACAATTAAGTTGCCATAATTATACAAGATATTGTCAAAAAAGTATATACTAAATAAATTGTATCTTCGTATTTTTTAAGGTACATTTTTTCTTAAAAAAACAGGGGGAAATCCTTATTTTATTTAACTTTCCTGTATGGCCTGAACATAGAAAAATAAGTTTTCCCAATTGCCGTTAATTAAATCACAAACACACTCCAACATACAAAAACTGCGGTCAGATTTCTCCGCCGCAGTTCTCTTATCTAAATATTATACCTCTTCTGTTGCTGTTTTTGCCGGAACCGGTTCGATGTCTTCGTCTTCAAAGAAATCATCATCAAACTCATCTTCAAAGAAATCATCCTCAAAATCTTCCAGATAATCCGGTGTAAAGAAACGATATACTGCATACGCAATGGCTGCGATCGCTGCTACTGCACCGATAATAGCAAGGATCCAGAGGATACAATTTTTCTGTTTCTCTTCCTCTTCCTTTTTATTCAGGAAATCATTCAGTCTGGAAAGATTAATCATTTCTTCCATCTTTGCCACAGCGTCTTTGCCCATCATATCAATCTTGCTAAAATCAAATCTGTTCATATCCCACGCATCCTTTCTACGACTTAAAATCGGAAAATTGTATTCCTTTGAAACAGTATAACATTATTTTTGTTATTTTACTATCCTGTTTTTTAACTTTTTAGGTGTATTTTACAAAATATTAAACTTTTTTCAATTTTGCAAACGATGCAAACATTTTTCTGACACCCATGGTATCAAACTCTACGGTTACTTCGTAATCTTTGCCTCCGTCCACAATGCTTTTTACCGTACCATTTCCAAAACGTATATGACTGACACGATCCCCCGGACCATACTCCAACGCATCCGATTTACGAATCGTATACACACTTCCGTAGGATGGTTTTTCCGGTGCCGTCTTTACGGTTTTCGAAGTGTAAGCACTGCTCTTCTGACCGAATAAACTGATTCCCTCCGAACGATTATTCCACGGGAGATCACTATCCTCATATTCATTCTGCACACGACGTCGGGAGTAGATTGAATTTTCCTGCTCCAGTCGCTCTACAAATTCCTCCGGTAGTTCCTGCAGGAAACGGCTCGGCTTCTCGTATCGTGTCTCCCCCTTGATCATTCGTTGTCTGGCAGCTGTCAGCATCAGGTCCTTCTCTGCACGGGTAATGCCCACATAACAGAGTCTACGCTCCTCTTCCAGAGATTCCGGATTTTCCTGCATCGCCATCATGCTCGGAAACACCCCTTCTTCCATACCAGTCAGATAGACTTTCGGGAACTCAAGACCTTTGGAAGCATGTAATGTCATCAAAATCACACGATCCTCAGACTCATCCATACTGTCAATGTCTGCTACAAGTGCTACTTCTTCCAAAAATCCATCCAACGAAGGCTCATCCGCATCTTCCCAGTAGGAAACTGCTTTGCTGACAAGTTCATCGATATTCTGGAGACGTGTTTCCGCCTCAACTTCCCCTTCTTCCTGCAATTCTTCTTTATATCCGGTGGAAGTTATAATTTCCTCAATCACATCCTGAATCGATTCACCATCTCTCAGCATTCTGCGAAATCTTCCAATCTCATCAGTAAACTTCTCGATTTTGGCAGCTGTTTTTCCAATCCCCGATACCGCACTGATCCGCAGGAGTGTATCATAGAAATTCATATCGTGCTCCATCGCAAAAAGATTGATCTTTCCAACTGTTGTCGCACCAATTCCTCGTTTTGGCACATTGATGATTCGCTGTACTGCAAGATCATCACGTCCATTAGCAATCGTTTTTAAATACGCAAGTATATCCTTGATCTCTTTTCTCTGATAGAAGTTCACACCACCTACCAGTCTGTAAGGAACATTATATGCAATACATTTCTCTTCTATGATTCGGGATTGAGCATTGGTACGATAAAGGACCGCATAATCTTTCCATGGACCACCCTGTCTGATCATATCCTTTACGATTCCCTCTGCCTCATCGTAAGCCGTATCAAACACCTTTACACGCACACGATTGCCCTCTTCATTCTGTGTCCAAAGAGTTTTATCTTTTCGACCGGAATTGTTTCGGATCACCCCGTTGGCAGCATTTAAAATCGTTCTGGTCGAGCGGTAGTTCTGTTCCAGTTTGATCACCCGCGCCCCCGGAAATGTCTCTTCAAAATTCAGAATGTTGCGGATATTCGCACCACGGAAACTGTAGATCGACTGATCGTCATCTCCCACTACACAAATGTTGCCATACTTCTTCGCAAGCTGGCTTACCAGCTTAAACTGTGCGGTGTTAGTATCCTGATACTCATCCACCATAATGTAACGGAACTTTTCCTGATAGTAATCTAAAATCTCCGGATTGCTATCAAAAAGCTCAACTGTTTTTACCAGAAGATCATCGAAATCCAGTGCATTGTTCTTTTTTAATTGGGTCTGATACTCACGATATAACTCTGCGATCTTCTGATCACGGAATGTTCCACTAATTCTGGCATTCATCGCAAATTCATCCGGACCAATCAGTTCATTCTTCGCTGCTGAAATAATCCCCAATACTCCACGCTCTTTGTATTGTTTTGTATTCACATCCAGATTTTTGAAGATCTGCTTCATCAATGTCTTCTGGTCGTCAGTATCATAAATAGAGAAACTGGAATCATATCCCAGATTCTCAATAAATCTGCGCAAAATACGCACGCATAGTGAGTGGAATGTACTGACCCATACACTGTCTGCGCCATATTCTACAAGCCCATTGACACGTTCGCGCATCTCTCCTGCTGCTTTATTGGTAAATGTGATTGCAAGAATATTCCACGGTGCTATACCTTTTTCTTCTATTAAATAAGCGACTCTGTGCGTCAGAGCCCTTGTCTTTCCGGAACCTGCTCCGGCCAGGATCAAAAGCGGACCTTCCGTATGTAAAACAGCCTCCTGCTGCATCGGATTTAATGTGTGCAAACGATTCATTTACAACTCCCCTTATCGATTCATATTCACTGATTCCCTCTTTGTCAGGGTTTCATTATACCAGATTCACTCCTTTCTGTCCAATGAATTCGAACATATATTCTTATAGAAAAAGACACTTTTCCTACTTGCCATCTGGTATCAAAAACTATATAATAGAGAAGATTGAAAGGAGTTTTTCTGTATGAAAACCAACGATGAACGTTTAGAGCAACTATTTGAACAGCTGCGTAAACTGGACTATATTGATGTAAAAGACATTCCGAATATTGATTTATATATGGATCAGGTGACTACGTTTATGGAGAGCCATCTCGGAGCGATGAAGCGCTACGATGAGGATAAGATTCTTACAAAAACGATGATCAACAACTATGCGAAGAACAACCTTCTTCCGTCCCCTGTTAAGAAGAAATATACTCAAGAACACATAATCCTTCTGGTATTTATCTACTACTTTAAGAACCTGTTGAATTTTAATGATATCGAGACCATCCTTTCCTATATTACGGAAAATCATTTCGGTGAAGAACAGCTTCCATTAGTGGATGTTTATACCGAAGTCTTCACACTGGAACATCAGCAGATGATCAACCTGATGCGCGACGTGAAGCAAAAATTCAGAGCTGCCGGAAAAACCTTCCAGCAAGTTGAAGATGAGCGTTCCAAGGAAGATTTACAGCTCTTCGCGTTTATCTGCGAACTGGCCTTCGATGTTTATCTAAAGAAGCGCATGATCGAACAGCTCTGTGACGAACTTCGTTCTGAGAATCCACCAACAAAAAAATAGTATATAAACATGCAAAAAAAGACTGCTGCATAGGATCTCATTCCTTTGCAGCAGTTTTTTATCAAT
>JAZOVL010000253.1:0-6279 GCA_045658685.1 Pilosibacter sp. | reverse complement strand
ATTTCAGGGTTTACACTCAGTACCAGTACACCGCCGGAGGCAAGTTCAACACCACTGTTGGTTGCAGCACTCTGACCACAGCCGGTCAGACAGCCAAGGCTCAAAACCAGAGCCATCATAGTAGCAATAATTGATTTCTTCATATTATTCAATCTCCTTATAAAATTCTTTTATTGTGGTTGGATGAGGGCTTCGTTTCATCTTACATTCATAGATTACGGAAGCTGTTTCATAAAACCGGGGTAGGTTTGAAAATTTTTTCATTTTGTTTTCGAAGCCCTGTTAAGACGTTTTCTCTGCCTTACTATAGACAGAATACGCAGCGACTTTTGGAAAAATGGGGTGAGACTGACTTTTTCCGGAAAATTAATCGTCATCTGTTTCGTAGTCTGATGCGTTGTCTTTATCATCATTAGAATAGTCGGAATCTTCGTATCCGGATTGACCATCGTCTATGATATATTCGCTCTGCCCATCGTCAGGCCCCTCCGGAACTGCATAATCAGACTGACTATCATCAGATGCATAGTCGCTCTGACTGATGTCCCCGTAATTGCTGTCCGCAGGTTTGGAGCTGACCGGCGGCGTGGTTGGCTGGTCCGTTTCACCGTAATCCGATTCGTTGTAATCGCTTTCTTCCGGTGTCACAGGGATAATCACCTGATTACTCTGTGCTTTCTTATCTGTTACCTCGATCGTTACGGACAGTTTCTCATTCAGATGTTCATTCAGATTTGTTATCAGGGTATCGCTATGGTAGATGACCCATTCGTCGCTGTCTGCATCCAGTACCAAAGAAATCTGTCCACCTTCGTGCAGATAGCCCATTTCAACGGCCAAATCCACCAGTTCATCCATGACCAGATCCAGGTCCTTTTTCCTATATTCATAGCCAGCGATTAAATCATCACCATCCTGATTGATACCATCCAAACCAACAACCACATCGTTGCGGTTTACGTCAACGCGTACTTCCGGATTGATTGTCATGTACACAGATGCATAGGTCATTTGTTCCATCTGGAACACGGATGTTACCATCAGTACCAGGCAGGCAGCCATCGCTGTCAGTGAATACATCCATTTATTTATTTTCTTTTTCTGTGGGACAGATTGAGGGATCTGCATTTCAATAATATCGGTTACTGTCTGTCCGACTTCGTAGTGTCTGTTTGCTACCCTCAGGAAGCGTCCATTCTCATCCAGGACGACTGCGTAGCTTAAATGACACTCCATTACCATATACTTCATCTGAGGCTCCCTCCTTTCCTTTTCAGGACGTGACTTAAATGACCGCGGATGATTTCATATCCGTTGGTCTGGATCAGGAGCATCGCCAATATGTACTTTCTGTGACGTTCCAGCGTTTTCCTCTCTGCACTGCAGCCAAGTACAAGCTGTGCCATAGGAAGCTTTTTCGTCCTCAGAAGCTCATCCAGCAGATATTTATTTTCTGCTGCATAACGAATCGCAGATGCACAGACTTCCAGTGTACGCTCCTGTTTCGGGGAATTGTCTGCCACATCAGAGAAGCTGACGCCAAAGTCCGCCATAACTGCCGACAGTTCTTCAATTTCCTGTTTTGTAGCTTCCAGATTGGCAGATTCCTCAAATTGATTTCTGTCATCTGCCAGCTCATCCATAATGGTCCGGTCATCTTCTCCTGTTTCTGTGTATAGGGAAATATTTCCCTGATGTCTGGATTCTTTTCTCTGATAGTCAATAATACGGCTGCGAATCAGCATAGCTGCATAGCTCAAGAATGTTCCTCTGCCACGTTCATACCCGATGATCGCTTCGTGAAATGCAATCATGGCAATGCTGAATTCATCATCCTGCTCAGTGCAGAGCCTTAAAATACATTTGGATGCTTCAGACCGGATGAAGGGAACATAATCCCTGATCAAATCATCTGCTTTCTGTATATTCTCTTTTGCCGCATAGACCGCTTTTATGATCTGATGCTCGTTTTGCATGACGTTACTCCTTGTCCTTTATAGAATACGAATAGTATTTTTGAAAAGTGGGGTCACCGGTATTTTCGTAATACCGAAATGTCACATAAATAATTAGATTATAGTCTATCAGAAACTTTAAATTTTCAATACTGTATTCTTGTCAATCCTAAGTAAATTGTATGTAAAATCGCAACAGAACTGCCTTTCAAACTGGCTTACAAAAAAGCGAATATAGAAAATCCCGTACACGTCTCAAATGACAGGCTGGATGACAGCCGTTTTTGAGATAGTACGGGATTTTCTACTGATACTTTTGTTTTATTTTCACTAAGTTTGATACCTATTTTACAGTGCCACAATAATACCGCCATCGTTTGCATACACTGTCGCAACTCCGGCTGTATCTGTGATCACCACTTCTCTGAATTTTGCTTTGGAACAGAGGAGTTCTTTTACGTACTCGGCTCTATCCGGCGCATTGACATGGGAGATCACAAGACGTTTCTCTTCTGTATTCTCATTTTCTCTTACCACAATATCAGACATTCTCTGAAGTGCCTTATTGATTCCACGAGCCTGGTCCAGTTTAATAATCTCACCCTTTTCTGCACTCATGACTGGTTTAATGTTTAATGCTGTGGCGATAAATGCAGAAAGACCGGTCAGGCGTCCATTCTTTTTCAATGTATCTAATGTTTCCAGGACAAAATATGTGTTCATACGGTCACGGTATGCATTGGCTTCTTTTTCTATTTCTTCAAAGGACAGTCCCTGCTCACAAAGGTCACGGATGTGAAGTGCAATATTTAATTCACCGCTGGAAGCAGACTCGGAGTTGATCACGCAGATGTTTTTAGGACCATACTCTTCCTCATATAAAGATTTCGCCAAAACTGCACTGTTATAGCTTCCGCTCAGCGGACCCGATAAAGTAATGACAAAGATATTTTCCGCATCGCAATGGTACGCTTCTTTGAACATCTCCGGAGACGGACATGCAGTCTTCGGATAATCCTCGCTCTCTTTTACCAGACGGATAAACTCTTTCTGGTTGAATGTTTCATCGTCAATAATGGTTTTATCTTCTATCATCAGGGTCAGCGGGATCATCTGAAAATGCGGATCCTGTTTTAATTCTTTTGTCAGATCGAGACAGCTGTCACCGATAATTTTGTAGGTCATACTTCTACCTCCGGAATATCTAGTTTAGTTTTCGCGTTTTTCCAACGACTATATAGGGTTATTAATACCACTTATTATAGTCATAACAACTCCAACCGTCAATCATTTTCAATGGAACAAAAAGAGCCTCTTGTCACTTCAAGAAGCCCTTGCGCAATCACAAAAATATATAGGATAAAAATTCTACAGCACAGATCACAGCATATACAGCAAATCCCGGATTTAAATATACGAAAATCTTATCATCTGACGGAGGTCCATTATGATACGTCAACTGCAAATACCAATATCTTCCATATTGCACTAAAACAATTATTGCACAGACAACCATGAAGAAAACAGTCAGCAAAACTCCAACCAGATATATCATGGAAAGAATATCTCCGCCGACACCATATGCCAGAGTTTCACCAAATGCGATCACAGTGCTAAATGTATTTACCGCCATATGAAGCAGAACCGTATAACAAATACTGTTTGTTTTGACTGCAGCATAGCCAAAGATCAGACCGATTGCCGTCGCATATAGGAACTGGGCAATATTTCCATGCATCAGTCCAAACATCACTGCTGTATATACGACTGCAGTCCGGTCTCCGAAGATTCTGGCCCTTTTAAGAAGAAATCCACGGAACATGACCTCCTCCATGATCGGTCCGAGCACACATGTATACATCAACATAGACGGTGTAAAATCCAAAGCCATTTCTGTCACCGGATTCATTTCCATCAGATCTTTTCCCGTAAACTGTGCGATATAACCATTTATAAATATTCCGGCAAAATTCAACAGATATCCCAAGCCTAGACTGGCAACAAGACAGATAATAAAATCTTTTCCGGACAATTTTCTCAATAGTTTTTTATCTTTTGGAAGCAGACACAAGATTAAATATGCAGGAATATGAGCAATGCCCAGAACAAAACAATACTGTACCAGTACATCCGTCCATGGCGATTGGAAAAGCCAGGAAAGCCAGCGGTATCCGCCGGCCTCCTGACTTGTTATAAACTTGTAAACGCTCTCATAAATCGAACTACCCAGATAACTGAATCCCATCAGTATACTCGCGGACAGCCCCAGGATAGTAAAGGGTACGATCACCTTACGTCTGCTAAGTTCCATAAACATTTCCTTTAACTTGATCTTATTCTTCTCCAGTCATGATCATCATGATCTCACTGCTTCTTGCGATAAACTTTGTCATACGCTCCGGAGTAAGGCTGCCATGTGCCAGTTTTGCGAGATCATAAAGCTGCTCGCAGATCTTCGCTGTATTTTCTCCGTCTTTATGGTTCAACACATACTTCACAAGGCTGTTGTTTGCATTCAGAACTAAGGTTTCGGAAACCGGGAACATGCCCATTCCCATACCCTGTGCACTGTACATCTTCATCATTTCCTGGATACGTCTGCTCTCTTCGGAAACTGTAATCATAGAAGCAAGGCCTGCATTTTTCAGGTTCTCCACTTTTACATCCATCTGCTCCATTCCTAATGCAGATTTAAAAATCTCAGTCAGAGATTCTTTCATTGCCTCGTCTGTCTCCGCGTCTGTCTCTTTGAAAATATCATTTACATCCGCATCAATACGCTGGAATTTTACACCCTCATTCTTGTATTCCAACTGACTCATGAACGGATTGTCAATGGCCTGTGTCAGATACACTGCATCTAATTCTGCTTCTTTGAACATATTGATGTACTGGCTCTGCTCGTTTGCATCTGTCACATAAAATACCTGATTTTCATGATTCTTCTCTTTTGCCGCCTCGAGATAGTCTTTTAATGTCAGGTATTTATCTTCCAGATTCTTGAAAATGATGTAGTCATTCATCTTGTCCGCAAATTTTTCATCTTTCAGGCAGCCAAATTTGATGAACGGATTAATATCATCCCAATACTTCTCGTAAACTTCACGATCTGTCTTGCACATGCCGGACAGTTTGTCTGCAACCTTCTTTGTAATATAATCGGAAATCTTCTTCACAAAACCATCGTTCTGAAGAGCACTTCTGGACACGTTAAGCGGAAGATCCGGACAATCGATGGTACCCTTTAAAAGCATCAGAAACTCCGGAATTACTTCTTTAATGTTATCTGCGATAAACACCTGATTATTGAAAAGTTTGATCTTACCTTCGATGCTCTCATATTCCATATTGATCTTCGGGAAGTAAAGGATGCCTTTTAAGTTAAACGGATAGTCCATATTTAAATGAATCCAGAACAACGGCTCCTTGTAATCCAGGAATACTTTTCTGTAGAAATCTTTGTACTCGTCCTCTGTACATTCATTCGGATGTTTATTCCAAAGCGGCTTTGTATCGTTTACCGGAACCGGACGCTGTTCGATTTTGTACTTCTCTTTTGCCGGGGAAACCTCTACAACTTCTTTTGTTCCGTCCTCGTTTTCTTTTTCCTCTGTCTCCGCCGGTTCCAAGACTGTTTCCACGATCACATCTGTATCCCGCAGATCCTCTTTGTCGATCGTCTCCAGCATTGGCTCTCTTGTCTCGTCATTGACAAAAATCTCTACCGGCATAAAGGAACAGTATTTCTGGAGCACTTCACGTGCACGGAATTCGTTGGAAAACTCTGTGCTGTCCTCGTTTAAATAAAGAGTGATCACAGTACCATGTCCCTCTTTGTCACCGTCTGCCATCTCAAATTCTGTACCGCCGTCAGACACCCAGTGAACTGCCTTTGCACCATCTCTATAAGATAATGTATCAATTTCTACGCGGTCAGCCACCATAAATGCAGAGTAGAAACCAAGACCAAAATGACCGATAATCTGGTCTTCGCCTGCTTTATCTTTGTATTTGTTTAAAAAATCCTGAGCACCGGAGAATGCGATCTGGTTGATATACTCATCCACTTCTTCTTCGGTCATACCAAGACCATTGTCTTCAATTTTGATTGTCTTATCTGTCGGATTGACTGTTACGAGCACTTTATATTCCGGATTTTCCGGTTCCTCATACTCTCCCATCAGTGCCAGCTTTTTGAGCTTTGTGATCGCATCACAACCGTTGCTGACTAACTCACGATAAAAAATATCATGGTCAGAATATAACCATTTTTTAATGATCGGGAAAATATTCTCGCTGTTAATAGAAAGGCTTCCTGTTTTTG
>JAZOVL010000252.1:0-2082 GCA_045658685.1 Pilosibacter sp. | reverse complement strand
ACAAGAAAAATTGGCGATACTTGGTTTTCACAACCAGGTATCGCCTTTTTTCTATCTTTGACAGAATGTTTGAATCTTATTGTTTGATTTTTCAGAATGGATTTAAGCTGGGTGCAAGAATGATGTTAGGCCGGTCAGTCGATACTGCGCACCAGTTCTTGTTGTAAACCGATCCAATGTTCTTCTGATCTTATTCTCATACATTGGATGGGCCAATCGCATCAAACCACATCTACGCAATTGGGATAAAAATTCCTGATTAAACTGTGTGATGACAAATGGATTTCCTTGATCTGTCGCAGCGCTCGTAGCTGCTAAGAAAACGAGTTCATCAATGTCTGTTTCGCCCTCGTACCATCGACGCTCACTCTCCTGCAACTTCAGGAAAATAAAGCATACATGCGATTTATCTTTGCTGTTTCTCCAATGCCAGCCCAATCAGTCGATCTGCCTGATCTACCATAAACAGAGGAATGTTCAACACATCATCATCCAGTTTCAAATTGTCCAGAGAGAAACGCACACGGAGCTTGACCTTATCCGGGAACAGTTCCTTGAACTTCTTCAGACTCTTACTGGTAGTATTAGTATCGGACTTGACCTCCACCGGAAAAATATCATTCTCTCGCTGAATCAGGAAATCCACCTCATACGGAGGATTGGTCTGCGTCCAGTAACGAGGAATAACTTCAAACTGTGTAACCAAAGTCTGTAGCACAAAGTTTTCGGTCAGTGCGCCCTTGAACTCTGTAAACAGGCGGTTGCCTTCACCGAAGGCCGTAGGAGCCAACTGCGCAAGGCGACGGAGCAGTCCCACATCTACCAGATAAATCTTAAAGGCAGACAGGTCATCGTAAGCGGCTACAGGAAGGCCGGGAGCAGAGCTGCGGTAGATCTTATGCACCAGTCGGGCGTCTACCAGCCACTGCAGCGCATCCTCGTATTCACGGGCTCTTGCACCTTCTTTGACAACCTTGTAAATAAACTTCTTGTTTTCTCTTGCCAGCTGAGAGGGAACGGATTTCCAGATCATAGAGATTTTGGGGAACTCGCTGATATTGGGGTGTTTTGCAAAGTCACGCTCGTAAGCGCCGATAATACCGGACAATACTTCCTGCATGGCAGAAACGTCACGGGCTTCCGTCCACATCAAAACAGATTCTGGCATACCGCCGGTGACATAGTACATCTTCAATTTCTCATACAGAGGATTAAAGAACGCATCGGGGATCGGCTCAATGGTATCTACACTTTCCAAATACACAGCAAGGTTTTCATCACCATTGGCAATGAGGAATTCCGAGAAAGTCATAGGATCAATCTGCATGAAGTTGACCTTGCCCACAGGGAAAGAAGATGGCTTTGCCAAGGCGATGCCCAACAGAGAGCCAGCACATGCAATATGATACTGCGGAGCATTCTCACAAAAATATTTCATAGAGTTGATGACATTGGGACAATCCTGCACTTCGTCAAAAATGATCAACGTCTTTTCCGGCACAATCTTCTGCCCGCTTGCTAACATCAAGTTCTGTAAAATACGATCAACGTCTTTTGTGGTTTCAAAAAACTGCTTATATTCTTCATTTTCATCAAAGTTGAAATAGGCGGTATTTTCATAATACCGTTTGCCGAATTCTTTCAGAATCCATGTCTTACCGACCTGACGAACACCTTTCAAAATCAGAGGTTTACGGTAAGGTGAATTCTTCCAATCCAGTAGCTTTTTCAAAATAGATCGTTCCATAGAAACACTCCTTCACACTATTATTGGAGTTTCGGTGTTGCAAAATCACATTTTTATTATACATCATAATCGAGAAAATTACAATACCTTTTCACAAAATTATATCAGTTATCCGACAGGCAAAGAAATACCTGTACTTGGAGAAGCTGACACCCACCATTCTGAACGATATGGTCAATACCGTATATGTTCATGCACCGGACAAGTCCAGCGGACACCGAGTGCAGGATGTGACGATCAGCTACAACTATATCGGCATACTCCCCGCCAATTTACTCTATGACGTTATGAACGGAAAAGCGGCATGATTACTCATGCCGCCTTCCCGAAAACAT
>JAZOVL010000251.1:0-4276 GCA_045658685.1 Pilosibacter sp. | reverse complement strand
ATTTTGAGTTGCCTTTCTTCTATAATAAAATGCTGTCGATATATTACAATATCTGGTTCATTTTCCACAGACATGTAAAGTTATAGTATTTTACTCGATTTCCAGAAACCGGCCAAGTTTTCGGAATTCTTCTTCATAAATACAATGTTTGATTGCATTCTCCCGGATTGCATCCAGTGCCTCTTTATAATCCATCCAAATTACAGATTCGATTTCTGATTCCTGCAGTTGCAAGGCTTCCGTATCTATTGGCTCCTTGTATAAATAGAGAACACTTCTCTGGTTATCCCTAAACGGCTTTCCGTAGAATTCACCTTCATAGTTTTTATACTGAACACCGAATTCGATCAGCTCTTCTGGCTTGGCTTTTATGCCCAGCTCTTCCTCCAGCTCACGAAGAGCAGACTTCAACGGCTTGTCTCCCGCTGCAATATGGCCTGCCGAAGAAATATCATAACAGCCCGGGTGAGAATCCTTATCTGCACTGCGTTTTTGCAATAGAATGTCATATCCACTCTTCTCATTCGGTCTGGCAATCCAGATGTGAGAAGTCGCATGAAGTGCACCTTCTCTATGTACTACACCACGCTCTTTCACAAGTCCTGTCGGATTTCCATCTTCATCGATCACATCAAACATCTCCATCTGCTTTCCATTTAAAGCCGCGTACTCCAGTTTACCTTCTCTGCTGTAAACCAGCTTCAGGGAGAAAAACGGTACGCTCTCATCCAGAAGGCGGAAAAAGATTTTATCTCCCTCCCACAGATTCAACTTCCAGACTTTTTCAATATCCACCCATTCCAAAATGCCTTCATTGCACGGGATTGGTTCTCCCTCAAATCCATCGGCCGTAAACAGAGACATATACTCCATCTCAATGTCAGCAAAAACAAACGTTACCAGACCGCGATAACGATAAGAAGTCAGTGTGTAGCCGGTTTCTTCTTTCACTTCACGAAGTACACACTCCTCCGGACTTTCGCCCTCTTCAAAATGTCCGCCGACACCGATCCACTTGTCTTTATTAACATCATTTTTCTTCACAACACGATGGAGCATCAAATACTGGTTGTCTTTTTCTATATAACACAGCGTGCTAAGTCTTACTTTCATAAACGAAACCTCTCTGCCAAATATATTCTTCCCTGATTATATCACGGATTCATAAAAGAATATAGAAGCAACGCATCCTGATTCAACACA
Organism: Pilosibacter sp.; assembly: GCA_045658685.1. Lineage (GTDB taxonomy): Bacteria > Bacillota > Clostridia > Lachnospirales > Lachnospiraceae > Pilosibacter. The sequence goes on along the minus strand of JAZOVL010000251.1, from coordinate 3,073 downwards.
AAAAGACCTCCCTTTGTCTACCAGTTTCGATAAACATAAGAAGGTCTTTGTATTACGAGAACCTCAAACTCCGCTTTGGCGCGTTTGAGTAGTGCTCACTTCGTGCGCTTTATTCATCCCAGTTGTGATATACGTTCTGAACGTCATCATCCTCATCGAGAAGACCGAGAAGTCTGTTCATCTTCTTCACTGTCTCGTCATCATGTACATCTACCCAGTTCTGTGGAATCATTGTAACTTCTGCCTGAAGCATCGGGATACCCACTTTCTCGAGAGCCTCACGAACCTCACTGAAGGAATCCGGATCTGTGATCACTTCGAAACTATCCTCTTCCTCTGCGAAGTCTTCTGCACCTGCATCGAGAGCAAGCATCATCAATTCGTCAGCGTCCATCTCGCACTCTTCTTTATCGATGATAATCTGGCCCTTCTTATCGAACATGAAGGATACGCTGCCCTGTGCACCTACGTTTCCGCCGCCTTTTGTGAAGGCACTTCTTACATTTGCTGCTGTACGGTTCTTGTTGTCTGTCAGTGTCTCTACGATAATAGCGATACCATTCGGGCCATAGCCTTCGTAAGTAAGCTGCTCGTAATTAACAGAACCCAGGTCACCTGCTGCCTTTTTGATACCACGCTCGATAGTATCGTTCGGCATGTTATTGGATTTTGCTTTTGCAATAACATCACGGAGCTTGCTGTTGTTAGCCGGATCTGCACCGCCTTCTTTAACAGCTACTGCGATCTCTCTGCCGATAACCGTAAAGATCTTACCCTTTGCAGCATCATTTTTTTCTTTTTTGTGTTTAATATTGGCGAATTTAGAATGTCCTGACATCTTTTTTGCTCCTTTGTTTCTTTCTATTTCTTGTGTCTGTCTCCTCAGAAACAACACACGATCCTCATAATCTTAAATATTCTAGCATTATTTTTTTTAGTTGGCAAGAGCTTTTCTTGACACACAATGAAGTAGTGTTATAATAGATTAGAGAATTATCAAAAATCGGAGGCAATACCATGAAAAAGATTGAAATTACTACCTTTCTCGACTTTCAGTTTGTAAGCAATCCTTCCTTCTCTCCGGATGGAAAATACATTGCTTTTATCGTTTCTCAGGCTGACAGAACAGACAACAACTACAAAGCCAATCTCTATGTTTACAACATGGAATCTAAGAAAGTTGTCAAATTAACAAGCGGCGGCGATGCAAAGTCTTATGCGTGGACAAAGGACAATACACTTTTGTTCCCGGCCATGAGAAGTACAGAGTTAAAGAAAAAGGCTGAAAGCGGAGAACCGATCGGTGCTTTCTATGAAATCTCACCAAACGGCGGCGAAGCAATCGAAGCATTTACAGTTCCAGCTAAGGCAACTGCGATCAAAGCACTTCCAAATGGCCTCTTCTTACTGACTGTAAAGCATGATAACCATAAAGATACAAGAAAAAAATCCTACGAAGTGATCGATGAGCTTCCGTTCTGGGGCAATGGTATGGGCTTTACAAATGCATTGAGAAATCGATATGCTCTCTACAATCGTGAGACCGGTGAAATGACTTACATTGCATGTGAGTGGACAGACTGTCTCGACAGCGTTGCTATGGGCGATCTGCTTGTTTATAAGGCAGTTCCGTGGAAACAGGGTATTCGTGGTATCTATGCTGGTCTCTATCTTTATAATATGGCTACAGGCGAATCCAAGACTCTTGTAGAACCGGATTCCCTCCGCACAGGCATGTTTGAATTCTTAAATGAAAATGAACTTCTGATCGCAGCAAATGAAACAAATGACATGGGCTGCACAAAATACAACGAATTCTATACATTTAATCTGAACGACGGTACATTAACTCTTGTTGCTGAGTACGATGCTTCCATCGGCGGTGGTTCCGTTGGCTGTGATGCAAGATACGGTGCAGGACGCGGTCATAAGATGGTAAACGGTGAATGTTACTTCATCTCCACAATCGATGATTATGCTTGGTTAAGAAAACTGGATAAAGACTTCCAGATTTCTGACAGTCTGACAAAAGGCAGCAGCTGTGACAGCTTCGACTTCAATGGTGAGCATCTGGTTAGCTGTGAATTACAGGGACAGAAACTGGCTGAACTTTACTTAGATGGTGAGCAGATTACTGATTTCAACGGTGCTCTTCTTTCCGAACTCTCTGTTGTGACTCCGGAACCGCTTACCTTTACAGCGACTGACGGTTATGAAATCCACGGTTGGGTTATGAAACCGGCAGACTACGAAGAGGGTAAATCCTACCCGGCGATTTTCCATATCCACGGCGGTCCGCGTACAGTATTCTCCGATGTATTCCATCATGAGATGCAGATGTGGGCAAACGCAGGTTATTTCGTATTCTTCTGTAACCCGAGAGGTTCCGATGGTCGTGGTACAGCATTTGGCGATATCAACGGAATCTATGGTACAGTTGACTACATAAACCTGATGGAGTTCACAGATAAAGTACTGGAAACTTATCCGATGATCGACCAGACACGTGTAGGTGTTACAGGCGGTTCTTACGGCGGCTTTATGACAAACTGGATCATTGGTCACACAGACCGTTTTAAAGCTGCTGCTACACAGCGTTCCATCTGTAACTGGATCGCATTCGAGCACACTTCTGATATTGGACATACATTCCCATATGCGAATGTAGGCGGTGATACTATCCACAACCTTGAGCTGCTTTGGGAGCAGTCCCCATTAAAGTATGCTCCGAACTTTAAGACTCCGACTCTCATCATCCACTCCGATGAAGACTACCGCTGCTACATGGTGGACGGTTTCTCCATGTTCAGTGCATTGAAAAGACAGGGTGTTCCAACAAAGATGTGCTTATTCCACGGCGAAAACCATGAGTTATCCCGCGGTGGTAAACCAGAGAATCGTATCGATCGTATGACAGAAATCCTGAATTGGATGGATACATATCTGAAGTAAATGTGGAGTTAGGTTAGTAAAAATAAAATAGAGGTATCTGTAGAAAATTCCCGTACTATCTCAAAAACGAAGTGAAGCTCAGTCGTCCAGCCTATCATTTGAGATAGTACGGGATTTTCTA
>JAZOVL010000250.1:0-1772 GCA_045658685.1 Pilosibacter sp. | reverse complement strand
AAAAATATAACGAAGAGCCAGTTTGGTGTCGTCCAGGTTTCCCCCTGCCATCGGCTTCATGGCAATAAATCCGATATTTTTTTCTGTACATTCCTTCATCAGCTCATCCGCCTGATTTTCCACGATATTGTATGGAAACATCATGGTTTCAATTTTGTCTTCGTATTCACGGATGAGACGTGCGAAAGCCTCTGTGCCGTGGGCAGTTGCACCGATGTGCCCAATCTTACCTTCTGCCTTTGCTTCAGCAAGTGCCTTGTAAGCACCGTTTTCTCCAAAACAGATATCAAACTCTTCATCAGTTTTAATATTGTGGATCTGATAAAGATCAATATAGTCAGTCTGGAGATTTTTTAAACTTGTTTCAATATCAGCCTTCATGGCGTCATAGGTTCTTGACATAGATTTGGTTGCAAGAATCCATTGATCGCGGTTTCCTTTGATTGCTTCGCCAAAATATTCTTCGGAAACAGTGTAGCCTCTGGCGGTGTCCAGATAATTGATGCCTTGTTCCATACATGCATTGACGATTTCTACAGCTTCCGCTTTGTCTGTTCTCTGAACCGGAATGCCCCCAAGTCCTACCACGGAAACCTGCAGACCGGTCTTTCCAAGTGTTGTATATTTCATAAGTGTCATCCTTTCATTTTCGAACTCATTTTCTTTAGTTTACCTAGAAAAATTTAATATCGCAATACACAATTTACTGCTTTTAACAACTTGTTTGTTTTTTCTGTAATTTATAGGTGGAATATGATACTATAAAACAAATATGTATACATTTCGTAAAAATGCGAATCAAGAATATGTTTTGGGGAAATTTTAATGTTAAGGAGAAAAAAATGAACATTTTTGATATTGTAGGACCGGTGATGGTTGGGCCCTCCAGTTCTCATACAGCAGGCGCAGTAAGAATTGGGTATGTTTCAAGAAAATTGCTTGGGGAACCGATAAAAAAGGTTTGCCTTTTACTATATGGAAGCTTTCTGGCAACCGGAAAGGGCCACGGTACAGACCGTGCACTGGTGGCAGGGCTGTTGGGGATGCAGCCGGATGATGAGAGAATTCCGTTTGCTTTTGAGGAAGCGAAAAAGGCTGGTATGGAATTCGCATTCGGTATGGCAAATCTAAAAGAAGCACATCCAAACAGTGTGGTTTTGGAAATGACTGGAGTTTCAGGAAGAAAGCTGGAGGTCATTGCCGCATCTTTAGGAGGTGGACGCATGAAGATCTGTAAGCTGGATGGCATGGAGGCGAATTTCTGTGCGGAATACCCAACCCTCATTGTGCAGAATCAGGATCAGCCGGGCTGTGTTGCCATGGTAACAACCATGCTTAGCCAGCTTGGAATCAATATTGCGACGCTGCAGCTTTATCGTGACAGCCGTGGCGGTGATGCGGTAATGGTTGTGGAATGTGACAGGGAAGTGCCGGAAAATTCTGTGCACTGGCTGGGAGAACAGCCTGGAATTCGTCGAGTGACATATTATTGTATGGAATAGGAGTGGCAGGATGATTTACAAATCATTAAAAGAAATCTGTCAGATGGCAGAAGAATATAAAATTCCATTCTGGAAGGTTATCCAGAATGATGACTGTACGGAGAGAAATGTGGAGGCAGCAAGCTCGTTTGAACAGATGCGTGCCATGTACACGGCCATGAAGCACGCAGATGAAATGTATACGGGAACCAGAAAATCTACCAGCGGTATGGTAGGCGGAGACGGAAAACGTCTGGAAACTTACGTGGCATCGGGCAAATCCATGAGTGG
>JAZOVL010000249.1:0-6111 GCA_045658685.1 Pilosibacter sp. | reverse complement strand
CCTGATTTGCGGAAATGATGCAAAGGAATGCGCCAGAAGCCGAACTCATTCGGTTGAGGAATTACAGAAAAAGACGAGCGAAATTCTGAGAACGGTATTTGAGGATGAGGATTCCGAAAGAGCAGCGGAATTGGCATGCAGAGCGTTGTTGTATGAGGTTTGTACATCTCCAAAGCCGGGTCTGGTGGATTGTCAGAATAACGGAAGCCATAAAGATATGGATTTATTTACGTTCATCAATAGTGCCTGCGCAGTGCGTCCATATTTTGAACAGTGCGTGCGGATTGGACGTCAGACAGAGCATTTGCCGGCAAAAAAAACATTTGAACAAATTCGAAAAGAAGGAATGAGAGCAGAGCATGCAATGTTTGCTGCGACAAGAGGTGTGAATACACACAAAGGTGCAATTTTTTCCATGGGAATTTTGTGTGCAGCTCTTGGAAGACTCTCCAGAGAAGAGTGGAAGCAGCCAGAACTTGTTTTAAATGAATGCGCCAATATGGCAGAGGGAATTGTAGAAAAAGATTTTAAAAATCTGAATAAAGAAAATGCGGTAACCAACGGTCAGAAGTTATATGTGAATTATGGCATTACAGGTATTCGCGGTCAGGTTGAAGATGGATTTCCGGCTGTTAGAAATGTGGGCCTTCCGATATTGCGAAAAGGATTACAGGAGGGTCGAACCATCCATGAGTCCGGAGGTGCTGCACTGCTGGCAATTATGACAGAATCCGTTGATACAAACTTAATTGCAAGAAGTGATATCAATACACAGAGAGAGGTTGTAGATGATGTGAAATCACTTTTAGCAGAGAATCCATACCCGAATGTGGAAAAAATGAATGAACTGGATCAGAGATTTATTCAAAAAAATCTGTCTCCGGGAGGAAGCGCAGATCTGCTTGCAATTTGTTATCTGTTGTATTTTTTGGAGAATGATTAAGAAGGAGAGGTTTTATGTCTCAATATACAATTTCTCAATTGCGTGAAGGTGATAAAAGAACCTTGAGCCAGGTAGACCAGTTGTTGCACGACGAAGGGATAAGCAGAGATAAAAATCTGGACTATACTTGCGTGATGTACGATGAAGATTATCAGGTGATTGCTACGGGAAGCTGTTTCAAAAATACACTTCGCTGTTTTGCTGTAAGAAGCGATCATCAGGGAGAAGGTCTTTTGAATGAGATTATTTCCTCTTTATTGGAAATTCAGTTAGAACGAGGCAATACCCATTTGTTCTTATATACAAAAGTAAAGTCAGCTCCTTTCTTTCGTGATCTGGGTTTTTACGAAATTGCGCGTGTAGACGGAACAATGGTATTCATGGAAAATAGAAAAAATGGCTTTGCAGATTACCTGAAAAAACTATCCCAGAAAAAGCAGAATGGAACGACTGCAGCAATCGTGATGAATGCGAATCCATTTACTCTGGGTCACCAGTATCTGGTCGAACGAACGGCGGCAGAAAATGATTTTGTGCATATATTCGTTCTGAGCGAAGACGCAAGCCTTGTGCCGTTTTCCGTGAGAAAAGCATTGGTGGAAAAGGGAACTTCGCATCTGCCAAATGTCATTTGCCACGAAAGTGGTCCATATATGATCAGTAACGCTACGTTTCCCAGCTATTTTCTGAAAGATGAAGATGAAGTGATCAGGGCGCATGCAAGACTGGATATAGAGGTATTTTCAAAAATTGCTGAAGCCATGTCGATTCAATGCCGATATGTCGGGGAAGAACCATTTAGTCAGGTAACTTCCTTATATAATGAAGTTATGAGAAAATATCTGCCTGAGAAGGGGATTTCATGTGAAGTGGTTCCGAGAAAAAGCATGGACTCCTTTCCGATCAGTGCCTCTTCCGTCCGTCAGTTAATCAAAGAAGGGGACTGGGAATTATTGCACAAACTTGTACCGGAATCGACATACGAATTTTTTAGAAGCCCGGATGGAGCGAGTGTTGCAGAGAAAATAAAAAAATCGGACGATGTGATTCATTATTAATACACATGACCGAGACGCACATGTCTTCAGAATGCGATACATTCTGAAGGCATTTTTTCATATTGAAAAATTTGTAATCGAATTATTTTGTGCATATTTTGATTCATACTGTATATGGACGAAAATCAGCAGTTTTTTATATAATCCAATTACGAGAAACAGATAAAAATGAATGATATTTCATGCTTATAAGTGGCAGTTGCAATTAAAATAGTTGGATAAAAAGCTCATAGCATAAAACATATAATCAGTAAATTTCTTCATATTGTGTATTCTCCTTTCTTTATCTTATGGCCTTATTATATATGATAAAAAAATAACATTCTTGCCAAAAAGAAAGAAATAGTAGCCAAATCTTGCGAGGAGTTGAAATATTGGTACCAATCTATACAGGAAACAAGGAAAGTCTTCTGATCAATCATAGAATATCGAAGCATGCTTCGCCCCATATGCACCATAATATTGAATTTATTTATGTGACGAAGGGCACGCTGGAATTGGGAATCGGAACGGAGTTCTTTCATATGAAAGATGGTGATTTTGCTGTTGTTTTTCCGGATACGATTCATCATTATCAGGTATTTACACAAGGAACAAACACTGCTTTTTACGTGGAGGCATCCATATCTCCCAACAGTCAATTTGCAGTTGAACTTCAAAAAATGTGTCCGGTAAATCCGGTGATTGAAGCATGCGATTTACATCAGGATGTAAAAAAGGCAATCTTGTCTTTATATAAGGAGAAAACAAGAAATCCAATTGTCGATCAGGCATTGGTGCAGATCATAATGGCCAGATGCCTTCCTCAAATGCAGCTGGTCGATAAAAACTGCGGCGGAGATGGCGATCTTGTCTACCAGATCGTACACTATATTGCCGATCATTTTCAGGAAGAACTTACGCTGGAGAGCATTGCAAAGGCGTTGGGTGTAAGTAAGTTTTCAATGTCCAGGGTGTTTTCCGGGACATTTCACACAAATTTTAAGCAGTATCTGAATGGGCAGAGACTGGATTACGCATGTTCCCTTCTGGAAGATACGAATCGGTCGGTGACAGATATCTGTCTGGATTCGGGATTTGAAAGTCAGCGGACATTTAACCGGGTATTTGTAGAAAGATTTCACAAATCACCCAGAGAATACCGGAATGACTACAAAAAAAGATATATGATACCAAACGAGATCAATGAGTGGGAGGAAAAAACAATGGAAAATCATATTGTTGAATTGAAAAAGAAATTTGCAGAAGGTCAGATGGATCATATTCTGAAGGAGCTGTACGTAAGCGAGAGTCTGATAGCAAATCAGAGAAAGCGTTACGAAGAAGTCCTGGAAAGATTTGAAGCACTCTTTGGTGAGAAAGCGGTTGAAATTTACAGTGCAGCCGGCAGAAGTGAGATTGGAGGAAATCACACAGATCATCAGAATGGTAAGGTTCTGGCAGCATCAATCAACCTGGACGCAATTGCAGTTGTGGCAAAGAGGGATGACAATAAAGTATACATTCAGTCCCAGGGATATGAAATGCTGGTTATTGATCTTGACCAGCTTAACATTATTGAGAATGAAAAGGAAACAACAAATGCTTTGGTTCGCGGCGTTGCGAATGGTGTAAAGGAAAGAGGATATGAGATCGGCGGTTTTGAGGCGTATGTTTCCAGCTCAGTTCTGACCGGCTCCGGATTATCCTCCTCCGCTGCATTTGAAGTTTTGATCGGTAATATTTTTTCAGGATTATATAACAATGGGGCAATCAATGCGGTTGAGATCGCGCAGATCGGCCAGGAAGCAGAAAACAACTATTTCGGCAAACCATGCGGTTTAATGGATCAGATGGCATGTTCTGTTGGTGGAATGATTTATATTGACTTTGCTGACAAGACATATCCGGAGGTTAAAAAAGTCGATGTAAGATTTAGCAGCTTTGGACATAATTTATGTATTGTAGACACAAAGGGCTCCCATGCAGATCTTACTTGTGAGTATGCAGCAATACCGGAAGAAATGAAAAAAGTGGCGAAAAGTTTTGGCAAGAGTTTACTCTGTGAAGTAAAAGAAGAGGAATTTTATGCTAACCTGCAGAACGTGCGTGAGAAGGCGGGAGACAGAGCAGTACTTCGCGCAATGCATTGGTTTGCAGAAAATAAACGAGTTGTAGCCCAGGCAGAAGCATTAGAATCCGGTAAGTTTGAAACATTTAAAGAACTTATCAAAGCGTCCGGAAACTCTTCTTATAAATATTTACAGAATGTGTATTCAAACCAGAACGTGTATGAACAGAATGTGTCTCTGGCACTTGCACTCAGTGAATATGTGTTAGAAGGAAAAGGCGTATGCAGAGTTCATGGCGGTGGTTTTGCCGGTACGATTCAGGCATTTGTACCGGAAGATTTCGTAAGTGAATACAAAGCAAATATGGAAGCGGTATTCGGTCCGGATTCCTGTCATGTATTGCAGATCAGAGCAGATGGCGGAAGAAGAGTCATCTAGTAAATGGAGGCGTGCAAATGAAGCTTTACGAGGAAATCTATAAATTAGTCGAATATGGAATTCGCACAAAGTTAATTGAAAATACAGATCGGGTATATGCAATGAATCGTCTCCTTGAGATTTATGGAGAAGATACATTTGAAATCGATCCCTTATTAGGCGAATTGATTCAGAATTGTGAATTAAATCTGCCGGATATTCTTGAAAAGATGACTCAGATTGCGTTTGATCGCGGTTTATTACCTAATGACGGTATTACTCAGAAAGATCTGTTCGACACAAAGCTGATGGGTGTGTTGGTGGCGAGACCAAGCCAGATCATTGCTGAGTTTGAGGAATTGTACAAAGTCAGTCCGGAACAGGCTACTGAATATTTCTATGAATTTAGTCAAAATACAAACTATATTCGACGAGACAGAATAAAAAAAGATGTAAAATGGAAATATATGAGCCCATATGGAGAGATTGACATTACCATCAATTTGTCGAAACCGGAGAAAGACCCAAAAGCCATTGCAGCAGCCAAAAAAGCAACAGATACAAAATATCCGGCTTGTCAGCTTTGTGTGGAAAATGAGGGTTATGCCGGCAGAGCAGATCATCCGGCCAGACAGAACCATCGTATTATTCCGATTGTGATCAATGATTCTCAATGGGGATTACAATATTCGCCGTACGTGTATTATAACGAACATTGTATTGTGTTCAATGGTGAACATACTCCAATGAAGATTGAGAAGGCTACATTCAGAAAATTGTTTGACTTTGTAAAGCAGTTCCCACATTACTTCCTGGGATCAAATGCGGATCTTCCAATTGTCGGAGGTTCTATTTTGAGCCATGATCATTTTCAGGGCGGCCATTATTCTTTCGCAATGGAAAAGGCGCCGATTGAAAAACATTTTGTAGTTCCGGGATTTGAAGATGTAGAGGCTGGAATTGTAAAATGGCCATTGTCAGTAATCCGAATCCGCTGTAAGGATGAAAAACGATTGATTGAACTTGCAGATTACATTCTTGACAAGTGGAGAAGCTATACAGATGAGAGTGCTTTTATTTTTGCAGAGACAGATGGAGAGCCTCACAATACGATTACGCCGATTGCGCGAAAAAAAGGAGAAGTATTCGAACTTGATCTTGCACTTCGCAATAATATAACGACAGAAGAACATCCTTTGGGTGTATATCATCCGCATGCAGAATACCATCATAACAAGAAAGAGAATATTGGCTTGATTGAAGTTATGGGCCTTGCGGTACTGCCGGCACGTTTAAAGAATGAGCTGCAGCTTCTGGTGGAGTATATTTGTGAGAAAAAAGATATCAGGGAAAATGCGGCAATTGCAAAGCATGCAGACTGGATTCATAATGTGATGGAAAAACATCCTGAAATAACAGAAGAAAACATTGAAGATATCCTGAAGGAAGAAATTGGATGTGTTTTTGTACATGTACTGGAGGATGCCGGTGTATTCAAATGTACAGAGGAAGGAAGAGAAGCTTTTGGCAGATTTATTTCTGTTTTATAAGCCGTATGTTTATCTTGAAACATAAAAATTGATTAAGGAAGTGACAATTATGAAAGTACTGGTTTTAGGCGGTGCAGGTTATATCGGATCTC
>JAZOVL010000248.1:0-4425 GCA_045658685.1 Pilosibacter sp. | reverse complement strand
AGGAAGACAGCAGTGAAGAGGTGATGCGTCTGGAGAATCTGGATGTGTATTATGAGCTCCGCAATGGCCTGTTTGGGAAAAAGAGTCGAAAACACGTGATTCATCAGGTAAATCTGACTGCATGCGATGGGGAAATTCTGGGTATTGTCGGAGAAAGTGGTTGTGGAAAATCTACGCTTTGCAGGACGATTCTCGGACTTCACGACAAGTATGAGGGTACTGTCTGGATGAAAAAAGGATTAAATCCTCAGATGGTATTTCAGGATCCCTTTGGTTCGTTGAATCCGGCACGGAGCATTGGATGGATTCTTGAAGAACCGTTACGAATTCGTGGAATAAAAGATAAAAAGAGACGCAGGGAAATGGTCGAGGAGATGCTGGTGGCTGTTGGACTGGATGCGTCTTACGCAAAGAGGAAGCCGAGGGAATTGTCCGGAGGCCAGAGACAGAGAATCAGCATCGGTGCAGCACTTCTTATGGATTCTCGTCTGATTATAGCAGATGAACCGGTTTCAGCACTTGATGTTACTGTGCAGTCTCAGATTTTGAATCTGCTTCTGAAACTTCATGAAGAACGGAACATGACAATACTCTTTATCTCCCACGACCTGAATATTGTCCGCAAGATCTGTCGCCGCGTAATGGTTATTTATAAGGGAGAGATTGTGGAATCCGGACTCTCAGGAGAAGTTTATGGTAACCCGGCTCATCCATATACCAGATTGCTGCTGGATTCTGTGGTGGATGGAGATCCGGACACCGATGAAGCACAGAAAGTGGATATTGGAGATGCTGGACCAGTGCCTGAGGGATTTAAGGGATGCTGTTTCTATCACAGATGTCCGGAGCGGAGCGAGCAGTGTAAGGCTGAAAAACCAGAGGAGACGGTGTTAGAAGGAACTCATGTAGTACGTTGCTGGAAGCAACAGTAACCACATCAGAAGTTTTTCATATGATAAACCATCAGAAAGTTTCTGGAGGAAAAATATGAAAAAAATCTATTGTGGTATTCTGACTGGAAGTATGTGTCTGGCTCTGCTGTCCGGTTGTGGAAAGGCAGAGTCCGGAAACACAGCGGTCACACTCAATGAGGTGGCCCATTCAATTTTCTATGCGCCCCAGTACGTGGCGATTGAAGAAGGGTACTTTGAGGAAGAAGGCATTGACCTGACACTGGTAAACGGCGGTGGTGCAGACAAAGTTATGACGGCAATGATTTCCGGAGAAGCGGATATTGGCTTCATGGGATCCGAGGCATCCATTTACACATACGCAGGCGGCGAAGAAGACTATGCAGTAAACTTTGCGCAGCTTACACAGCGGGCCGGAAACTTTCTTGTAGGCAGGGAACCGGAGGCGGATTTCCAGTGGTCGAATCTGGTTGGAAAGAAGGTTCTTGGTGGAAGAGCAGGTGGTATGCCGCAGATGGTGTTCGAGTATATTTTGAAGAAACATGGCATTGACCCGAAAATGGATCTGGAGATCGATCAGAGTATTAACTTCGGCCTGACTGCAGCTGCATTTACAAGTGATGATTCAGATTATACCGTAGAATTTGAACCGTTTGCGACCGGTCTGGAAATCGAAGGGGATGGGTATGTAGTAGCTTCCCTCGGTGAAGAATCCGGTTACGTACCGTATACGGCATACTGTGCGAAAAAGAGTTATATGGAAGAGAATCCGGAAATCATCCAGAAGTTCACTAACGCGATTCAGAAAGGCATGGACTATGTGAATTCTCATTCTGCAGAAGAGATTGCAGAAGTGATCCACCCGCAGTTCAAAGAGACCCCATTTGAAAATGTTGTAAAAATTGTAGAGCGATATAAAGAACAGGATACCTGGAAAGAGGATCTGGTGTTTGAGAAAGAGAGCTTTGATCTTTTGCAGAATATTCTCGAAGAAGCAGGAGAACTTCCGGCAAGGGTGCCGTATGAGGATCTGGTGACAGTAGAGTTTGCGGAAAATGCGGCAGAGGAATCATGAGGTCTATAGGTTATGACGCATCTGTTGCAGTGCAGACATGTCTGTGATGGCTTCATAGAAGTATGTGTTCACATATGAAAACTGGAAACAGAGCATAGCTGAATCAAAAAAGAGGCATCGGACCTCCTGAACGGAGTGAGTTCGATGCCTCTTGAATTATGAAAAAGCCTCTTTTTGCGTGATCGATAGTGATTAGATTGTACCGGAAACAGAAATCATGTGAAAAACTGGGAATGCCAATGTCTATCGAATGGAAGAGGACACGAAGGTTATGCTGTGAATACGTAACCGCTGGTTGACAGATTTCCAAGCCTGCTTTCTTGTGTGCAACTGGACTTCGTGGTAAGATTTAGACATAAAACATGCGGCATGAATCAAATGACAACGGAGGTTTGAGTATGATTTTAGCAGAGAAGATTATGCGGCTCAGGAAGAAAAATGGTTGGTCACAGGAAGAACTGGCAGGCAAACTTGGTGTATCCAGACAGTCAGTGTCTAAATGGGAAAGCGCAATGTCGATTCCGGATTTGGATAAGATTCTGGTTATGAGTGAAATATTTGAAGTGAGCACCGATTACCTTTTAAAAGATAGTTTAGAGCAGGAAGAATATGTACCGGGCAACCCGGATGTAGGAGAGGACCGGGAAATCCTTCGGAAGGTTTCCATGGAAGATGCGTGTGAATTTGTAAAACGTCGCAGCGAGAATAAAGAACGAATGGCCGCCGGTGTGGCAGCTTGTATCCTGTCTCCGGTTGCCCTGCTTTTATTGCTTGGATTTGCAGAGTTTCAGATTATTTCTATTACAGAAGATATGGCCGCCGGAATCGGCATTATGACACTGTTGATCATTGTGGCAGGAGCAGTGGCAAACTTCATTATGATCGGTACAAAACTGAGCCGATACGATTATCTGGAAAAAGAAGTGGTAGAGCTCGCGTACGGAGTGGACGGTGTGATGCGGTCACAGTATGAAGAGAAGCAACAGGGATTTACTGCAAAAACCACGATCGGTGTGGTACTTTGCATCATCAGTGCGATTCCTCTGCTTTTCGTATCGATCATATTAGATTCCGAAGAACTGATGCTCCCGGCAGTTTGTTTTCTTTTAGCAATGGTAGCAATGGCGGTATACCTGTTTGTAACCGTTGGAATGGAGAAAGAGGCATATGAAATGCTTCTGCAGATTGACGAATACAGTCCGATGGGAAAGAAGACAAAGAAGAAACTGGAGAATATCTCCTCAATTTATTGGATTTTGGTTACAACGATTTATCTGGGATACAGTTTATGGAGCTGGAAATGGCATTCCAGCTGGATCATCTGGCCGGTTGCGGCGGTTGCATTTGGTGTGGTTACGACAATCGTGAAAATGCAGGTGGAGAAGGAAGAGAAAAAGTAAATATAGGAATATGGAGAAAGCTCCACGGCATTTTAGCCATGGAGCTTTCTGGTATTTATTTTCCGGAAGCCTTATGAAACTCCCTCAACTTCCGATACACCTTCCCATGCACGCTGTCCTCCGGATACACTCCGTGCTCATTCATTTCGCCTGCCGGGTATTGCATGAGCAGTTCGATTCCCTGATTGATGTGAGTAATTGGATAGATGTGGAAGAGCCCGTTTTTGACTGCGTCTACGACTTCATCTTTCAATACAAGGTCTTTGACGTTGGACTGTGGAATCAGAACGCCTTGTGTTCCGGTAAGTCCCCGCTTTTTGCAGAGGTCGAAGAAGCCTTCGATTTTATGTGTCACACCTCCGATGGCCTGAATCTCGCCTTTTTGGTTGACGGAGCCGGTTACAGCCAGGTCTTGACGGATCGGGAGTTCCGAGAGGGATGAGATGATGCAGTACAGTTCGGTACTAGAAGCACTGTCGCCGTCAATGCCGTTGTAGTTCTGTTCGAAGCAGACGCGGCAGGAGAGGGACATCGGGAATTTCTGGGCGTAGGTCTGGCCGAGGAAGCCGGTGATGATCTGCACGCCTTTATCGTGGGTCTGTCCGCTCATGCGGGCTTCTTTTTCGATGTTTACGATACCGGATTTCCCGACGTAGGTGGTGGCGGTGATGCGGGATGGGGTTCCGAATGCGTAGCTGCCCATATCGAGGACGGCGAGGCCGTTGATCTGACCGATCTCGGCACCGTCGGTGTCGATCATGATCACGTCTTCATCCAGCATTTCGTCCATTTTTTCTTTGTAGAGCATCAGGCGCTGTTCTTTTTCGGTGATGGCTTTGCGGATATGTTCGGCGGTAACGACCGTCGCATTGCTCATTTGCGCCCATGTGAATGCTTCGCCTAAAATCTCGGACAGGTAATTGAACCTCGTCGATAATTTGTCTTGTCTGGACGCGGAGCGAGAGGAATGTTCGATAATGGCGCAGACGGCGCTTACGTCGAAGTCCAGGGTGTGTTCGCGCTCCACGAAACCCTTGAT
>JAZOVL010000247.1:0-14090 GCA_045658685.1 Pilosibacter sp. | reverse complement strand
TACGCCGACTTCTTTTAACTTTCCAACCGCAACCTGTGTAATGTACGGTGTCAGGTTGTTCGGAATACCTGCCGGATCTTCACCGATGAGACCACTCTCATGGGCACCTACCGGATTGAAGTAACGAAGAAGAATCACAGTCCACTCCGGATCTGCCTTCTGGATATCGATTAAAATCTCCTCCAACATACTCTTTGTCTGGCCGTACGGGTTGGTACATTTTCCTTTCGGACACTCCTCTGTAATCGGAATGAACGCCGGATCGCCATACACAGTCGCAGAAGAACTGAAGATCATCTTCTTTACACCGTGTTTTCTCATTGCATCACAAAGAACCAATGTTCCAGTAATATTGTTATGATAATACTCTAACGGCTTCGCTACGGATTCACCTACTGCCTTTAATCCGGCAAAGTGTATAACCGCATCAATCTGCTCTTTATCAAAAATTGCATTGATCGCCGGAGCATCCAGCATATCTGCTTCATAAAATGTAATTTCTTTTCCAGTAATATTTCTTACACGATTTAAAGATTCCTCGGAAGAATTGCTGAGATTGTCAAATACAACTACCTCATGTCCCTGTTCTAATAATTCGAGACATGTATGACTTCCAATATAGCCGGCGCCGCCGCTTACTAAAATTCTCATAATATCCACCTTTCTTTCGAACGATTTTCTATTTTTCTCTTCCTTTTCATACTATCGTATTTTCTCAATATTTTCAATACAAAAAGCAATAAGAGCGCCGTATTTCGACGACGCTCTCACTATGCCCGAAGCAATTATTATCCTTTCACACCACCGGATGTAAGACCTGCAACAAGATGTTTCTCGATCATCAGGAATAAGATAACAACCGGAATTGTTGCAAACAGAGATGTCGCAAACAGATACTGCCACTGGATAAAGTTGAATCCATAGAATACGTTAATACCAACTGTAATCGGTTTGAATACATCTGTGGAAATCAATGTCAGGGCAATTGTATACTCGTTCCATGCATTAATAAAGATGAAGATTAACGCTGTGATGATACCCGGAGCCGCCATCGGAAGTAATACACGGATCAACGCACTTACAGTTCCACAACCATCAATCTTCGCAGCCTGCTCCATATCCGGAGAAATGGAGATAAAGGTACCTCTCAAAAGCCAGATTCCAAATGCCATATTGAACGCACCGTTTAACAGGATAAGACCCATCAGACTGTCGTTCAATCCCATATTAACCATGAGTTTGTAGATACCTACCAGTAATACAACAGGAGAGAACATCTGGCTCATGATAACAGCGCCCATGAAGAAACCTTTTCCTTTAAATTTCATACGCGCAAGTGCATATGCCGCCGGAATACCACAGATAATTGCAATTGCAGTTGCACCACCGGCAACGATCATAGAGTTCAGGAAGTATTTGAATACCGGAGCTGCTGTCCAAATATCAGTAAAGTTCGACCACTGCCATACGTTCGGAAGAACGTGATCCACTGCGTACATTTCCTCGTTTGTCTTTGCAGACGTGATAAACATTACAAAGTACGGATATAAAATGATGATGCAGAGAACAAACACAAAAAGATATAAGGCTATATTTTGCCAAGGTTTTCTTTTACCCATTAATTCTCCTCCTCTCCGCGCAGTGACAGAATCATGTAAATACTAGCACAGATTGATAATATCACGAATCCGATTACTGATACCGCTGCTGCATGTCCACTCTTACCATCTGCGAACGATAACTGGTACAGATATGTAACCAATGTATGGGTCTGATCCGCCGGCGCACCCTTGGAGATTGTCCAGACGATAGGGAAAGAGTTAAATACGTAAATAATATTCAATACAGTAGAAACTGTAAGGCTCGGGCTTACTAACGGCAGTGTGATATTGAAAAGTTTGTGCCAGAAAGTAGCACCGTCCACGTTCGCTGCCTCATAAAGGCTTGTGTCGATACTCTGCAGACCGGACAGTACGCAGAATGTAACGAACGGGAATGTTACAAAAATACCCACCCAGCATTCCCACGCAAACATGGATTTTGCTGTAGCAGTCCAGTTAATAAATTCTTTAATGATTCCCAGCTCTCTTAAAAGTACATTTAAAGAACCGTAGTCCGCATTGATGATATATTTCCAGATTACAGCCTGGATGATCAAAGCTGTTGCCCACGGGAAGATAACAACTGCACGGACAAACTTACGTCCTTTGAATTCTTGATTTAATACCATCGCAAGGATGAAACCAATCACTGTAGATAGACCAACTACGACAACTGTCCACACAATCGTGTTGGTAAGTGTTGTCCAGAATGCCGGTTCTTCGAATATCTCCAGATAGTTCTGAATACCGTTAAAACCTTTGATCTTACCAGTACGTCCCACCTCAGAGAAAGAAATCTGGAATACAGAATAAATCGGAATGATGATCATAACAACCATAAGGATCACGCTCGGCGCAAGCCAGATATACGGTTCGATCTTTGCCATCAATTTACTCTGTTTTTTAGGTTCTTTGTTCTGATCCATTGATAAACCCCCTCCTATTATTTCCATCTGTTCGACTTTTCTATAAGCATAACCCCCGTGAATGATTATAGAAAAATCGAGGGACCGAAACCATTCCGGCCCCTCGAAAATATTTCGGTAGATGTTCTATATGTTATAGATTCAATTAGTTAGCAACTTTAGCCTGAAGTTTATCAAGAGCTTCCTGTGCACTGATGGAACCTGTACATACCTGCTGTTCAACGTCGATAACGCCGTTTCTTACATCCATCCACTCAGCTTTCTGCATCGGATAGAACTGACAGCTCGGAAGTAAGGAACAGAATGTAGCGAAGTACTCGCTGCTGCCTGTCTTATCGGAACCACCAACTTTGTGATTCTCAGCATTCTTTGCAAGGTAATCAGAAGCATCAATTGTTGCCGGAAGGAATCCTTCGTATACCATGTAATCAGCATATGTTTCCTGAGCGTAGAAAGCATCGAAGAACTTGGAAATAGCTGCTGTACGAGCTTCCTGGTTCTCAGCTTCTTCATCCTGGAATACCATTAACTGGTCACAAACACCGAGAGCAACCTGTTTGCCCGGAAGATCAGCTGCAACATAGTTAACTGTGGAATCAGCTGCAACCATGTTCATCGGTCCGATCATCATAGCAAGTGTGCCAGCGGAGAATGCATCCTGAAGCGGATAACGTGTATCTGTATACGGAGCGGAGTTACAGTAACCGGAGTCGATGAGAGTCTTGATGTACTCTACAGCCTGTACGTTCTCTGCGCTGTTGAGAGCCCAGTCGCCGTTCGCATCAACATAACCGCCGCCGAAGTTCCATGTGTAGTAGGAGAATGCTGCCTGACCTTCGTCAGTGGAAATATCAAGACCCCACGGAACGATGTCGCTGCCGTGTGTATCTTTGATTGCCTGACAAGCTGTAAGAACTTCATCCCAAGTTGTCGGAGCTTTCTCGATACCAGCTGCGTTTAAGAGATCCATGTTGCAGAATAATGCACGACAGGAAGCAAGGATCGGAAGTGCCCATACTGTACCGTCGATTGCGTTGGACTCCCAGAAGCTCGGGATGATGTTAGCCTGAACTTCAGCAGATGTGTAGTCCTCAGCCTTCATAAGAAGATCGTCAGCTACATAATCAGCAAAACCACTGATGTTAAGGATATCCGGCTGTGTGTTTGTGGAAATACGTGTGTTAACTACTGTGTAGATATCGTTCCAGGAAACGATCTCGATATTTAAATCGATATTGTCATTAGCTGCTTCGAAATCGGACTCAAACTGTTTCCACCAATCCTGTGTGTAGTTACCATACTGAGAAATGATAACATCAAGAGCAACCGGATCAGCTGTCGGCTCTGCTGCCGGAGCTGCTGTTGTAGCTGCTTCAGTTGCTGCCGGAGCTGCCTCAGTTGCTGCCGGAGCTGCTGTTGTAGCTGCTGTCTGAGAACCGCCGCCGCAAGCTGTTAATGTAGACATAACCATTGCAGACGCAAGTAATGTAGATACGACTTTCTTTTTCATATAAAATCTCCTCCTTAATAATTATGCCCCCCCTGAGGCATACTAAATCTTATAAGAAAACTATACATCTTTTTGTGCAACTTGTCAATAAATCTTTTATATTTCATGAAATGTTGTACATTTTTACCATGGTTTTCTATTCATTCCTCTTGAATTCGTACCAAACTTTTACTATAATAGTAGTATCTATGTATTTATAATTTTATCAGGAGGGAATTATTATGGGAAATAAACCTGTTCTTGTCGTTATGGCTGCCGGTATGGGAAGCCGTTACGGTGGTCTGAAACAGATCGACCCGGTTGGTAACCACGGTCAGTTGATCATTGACTATTCTATCTATGATGCAAAACGTGCAGGATTTGAAACTGTAGTTTTTGTAATCAAACATGAAATCGAAGACATGTTCAAAGAAGCGATCGGTGATCGTCTCTCCAAGATTATCGATGTAAAATATGCATTCCAGGAGATCGCAGATCTTCCGAAAGGTTACTCTGTTCCGGACGGCCGTACAAAACCTTGGGGAACAGCACACGCGATCATGGCAGCCCGCAAAGTTGTAGAAGGTCCGTTCGCAGTTGTAAATGCAGACGACTACTACGGTCCGGAAGGTTTCAAAGCGATCTATGATTATTTAAGCAACAACCCGGATCAGCCGGACTGCTACGAATTTGCAATGGTTGGCTACAATCTGCGCAGTACAATTACAGAAAATGGCTCTGTTGCCCGTGGTGTTTGTGAAGAAGATGATAACAACTACCTCGTTCGTGTTACAGAACGTACATGTATTGAAAAAGACGGTGATGATGCACGTTTCAGTTTAGATGGAGGAAACAGCTGGACTCCGATCTCCGGTGATACTATCGTTTCCCTCAATCTCTGGGGCTTAACACGCAGCTTTATTGATGAAGCAGTATCCCGCTTCCCGGCATTTTTAGATACAGCACTTTCTGAGAATCCGACAAAGGGCGAATTCTTCCTCCCGACTGTTATCAGTCAGCTGATCGAAGAAGGCAAAGCACGCGTGAAAGTACTCCGCAGCGCAGATAAATGGTATGGTGTGACTTATCAGGCAGACAAACCGGTTGTTGTAAATGCGATCGCAGAAAAGACAGCAGCAGGCATTTACCCGGACAACCTCTGGAAAAAAAAGACACCTGCAGCCGCTGAGGAAACTCTTGCAGAAGTGTTAGAAGCATTTGATTTCGGAAATCCGGTAGTAGGTGCTATGAGATTCGGTTATGGTCACATCAACGATACATTCTGCGTACATACACAGCCGAAGGACGATTCCTGCAAATGCTTTATCTTACAGAGAATGAGCTCTGCGGCATTCAAACGTCCGGACCAGTTAATGGAAAATATCATCGGCGTTACTGAGTTCCTCGGTAAAAAGATCGAAGCTGCCGGCGGCGACCGCAAACGCGAGGCGATGGAAGTAATCCGTCCGAAGAACGGGGAAGCTTTCTATACTGACAGCAAGGGCGGCGCTTGGCGTGTATATCCGTTCGTAGAAGGCATCTACTGCTACCAGAAAGCTGAGACCCCGGCTCTCTTTGAGGCATCTGCGGTTGCTTTTGGTAAATTCCAGAAGATGCTCGATGGTTATCCGGCAGAGACACTCCACGAGACAATCGTTAACTTCCACAATACAGAAGATCGTCTTGCAAAACTGAAAGATGCGATTGCACAGGATATTAAGGGTCGTGTTGCTGAGTGCAGCGCAGAGATCGCATTTGTTATGGAAAGAGAAGCAGATTGCTCCGTAGCTTTACAGGCAATGAGAGACGGCATTTTACCGCTCCGTGTAACACATAACGATACAAAGCTGAACAATGTTCTCATCGATAAGCATACAGGTGAAGGCATGTGCGTCATCGACCTCGATACTACTATGCCAGGTCTTGCCATCAACGATTTCGGCGATTCCATCCGCTTCGGTGCAAACCACAGTGCAGAGGACGAGAAAGATCTCAGCAAAGTAAACTTTGACATTGATCTTTACGAAGTATACACAAGAGGATTCTTACAGGGTGCAGGCGGCATCCTCACAGAAGGCGAGCTGAAATACTTACCATGGGGTGCTAAATTAATGACATTGGAGTGTGGTATCCGTTTCCTCACAGACTATCTCGCAGGCGATACCTACTTCCGTACTCATTATCCAGAGCAGAACCTCGATCGCTGCCGTACACAGTTTAAACTTGTAAAAGACATGGAAGAACAGTGGCAGGCAATGAACGATGTTGTTGCTAAATATGCAAAATAAATGACATAAAACAGCGAGGCAGTTGAGATTTCACTGATTGTGATTTTCACTGCCCCGCTGTTTTTATTCACACGATTCTATTTTTACAGTTTTTATTTATTGTATTGTTCTTGTGTATATATCCTTTTTATCTACTGTTACAAACAGTATCACAGTTCCGATCGCAGCAATTCCCACACCTGCCATAAGAAGTGCTGTCACATTGAACAATTCCAAAAGCTGGCCTCCCAGGAAATTTCCAAATGCACATCCCAGAGTATAGGACGCCGTGATAAATGCCTGACCCTTTACCATATCCACCGGATCAATTTTATTGTTGGCATAAAACAGCTGTGTCGGTGCCAGGAAGCAATATGTAACTGTCTGCATGATCTGAATCACATAAATTGCAGTCACGTTCGGCGCCAGCAAGAACAAAACTGCTTTCAAAAGAAAAAATACACCAGACAGTTTCAAAAGCAGGTTATCGGTAATCTTCTCTCTCACTTTATCAAAAAATACAATTACAGGCATCTCAACCGCAGTCGCAATAAACAGCGCAATTCCCACACTGCCACTGTCACCTCCCAGCGGTCTTACAATCTCGATCAGATAGTTTTCGCTCATCGCATGAAACATGGCTAGAAACATGACGCCAAGCAACGAAATGCAATACATACGATACCGACTGAAAAATACTGCAATAGAACAACATTCGGTCTGTACTTTCTCTTCTTGTGTCCGCTCTTTTACATTCGGAAATCCCAAAACGAATACAATGTTGAGGCCCAGTAACATTGCAGAAATCCATATCATCCAGTCAGCACCAAAATCCGCCATCAGCCTTCCGATAAACAGAGCAGCTAATGAAAACGCAAATGCACCAATTCCTCTTCCCATTCCATAATTAATACGATATCCACTGGTATTGTACATAACACAGACTGCATTGTTCAACGGATTCATGGCGTCAAAGGAAAACACTCCAAGCACATATAAAATCCCCATTGCACCGTGAGGCAATGCAAACAGTGCAGTTGACACAAAACAGCAAATACTAAATGCCGTCAGCCCCACGATCAGCCATTTCAGGATATTTCCACCCAATCGGTCAGCGCGGTCAGCCAGGATCGGTTGAAATACACAAGACAATAAATTTCCTGCAGCCAGCAGAATTCCGATAACAGATGCCGAGAATCCTTTTTCCAGCAAAAAAGCTGTTGCAAAGCTGATAATTCCCGCTGCCGCGGCCCAGAATGCGATTTGTTGAAGTACATATTGTAAAGTCAGTGATTTTTTCATGTTATCTCCTTATTTTTATGACTCATAAAGATACTCTCATCATAACATACAAAAATAAGGAGTACAACTTTCATTAAGAAAAAGGGCTTTGAATTCCTTGCACCAAACGCGCAAAGGAATACAAAGCCCTAAATTTTTGTTTCAGATTACAAATAATTATTTGTAGTTAACGATCTTACCAAAGTCAGCCTTTAAGGAAGCACCGCCAACAAGACCACCGTCGATATCTGCCTGTGCAAATAACTCAGCTGCGTTTGCTGCATTTACAGATCCGCCGTACTGGATGCGGATTGCTTCTGCTGTTGCCTCATCGTAAACTTCTGCGATGCAAGCACGGATTGCTGCACAAACTTCTTCTGCCTGCTCTGTTGTAGCTGTAACACCTGTACCGATAGCCCAGATCGGCTCATAAGCGATAACTGCTGCCTTAGCCTGGTCAGCTGTTACGTTCTGGAGCGCAATCTTAACCTGCATTCTGATCCAGTCAAGAGTGATGCCCTGTTCTCTCTGTTTGAGAGTTTCGCCACAGCAAATGATCGGTGTTAAACCATGCTCAAATGCTTTAAGCACTTTCTTATTTACTGTCTCATCTGTCTCTGCAAAGTATTCTCTTCTCTCAGAGTGACCAATGATCACATATTTCACACCAGCGTCTGTGAGCATATCCGGAGCGATCTCTCCTGTGAAAGCACCCTTCTCCTCATAGTACATGTTCTCAGCACCTACAGCGATGTTTGTGCCTTTGCAAGCCTCTACTACCGGGATAATGTCGATTGCCGGTACGCAGAATACTACATCAACTTCCTCTGAAGCTACTAACGGTTTTAATGTCTCTACAAGAGCAACTGCCTGAGACGGAGTCATATTCATCTTCCAGTTGCCTGCAACAATTTTTCTTCTTGCCATGATTATACTTACCTCGTTCGATTATTTGTTATCAGCTGCAACTACGCCCGGAAGCTCTTTACCCTCAAGGAACTCTAAGGAAGCGCCGCCGCCTGTGGAGATGTGGGACATCTTGTCACCAAAGCCGAGCTGATTAACAGCTGCTGCAGAGTCACCACCACCGATGATTGTTGTCGCATCAGTCTCAGCAAGCGCTTTTGCTACAGCGATTGTACCTTTTGCAAGTGTCGGGTTCTCAAATACACCCATCGGTCCATTCCATACTACTGTCTTTGCAGATTTAACAGCCTCTGCATAGAGAGCTGCTGTCTCCGGTCCGATATCACAAGCCTCTTTGTCTGCCGGAAGAGCATCTACAGAAACATACTCTGCCTCGATCGGAGCATCGATCGGGTTCGGGAATGCGGAAATAACTGCAGAGTCAATCGGAAGAAGAAGTTTCTTACCAAGTTTCTCAGCTTTTGCCATCATCTCTAAGCAGTAATCAAACTTTGTCTCATCACAGAGAGAATTACCGATTTCTTTGCCCTGAGCCTTTAAGAATGTGTATGCCATACCACCACCGATGATGAGTGTATCACATTTCTCAAGAAGGTTGGAGATTACGTTTAATTTGTCAGCAACTTTTGCGCCGCCGAGGATTGCTACGAACGGACGAACCGGGTTCTCTACAGCGTTGCCAAGGAACTCGATCTCTTTCTGCATTAAATAACCAACGCAGTTGTTGCCACCCTTAGCTGTGATGAATTTTGTAACACCTTCTACAGAAGCGTGTGCTCTGTGGGAGGAACCGAATGCATCACATACATAGTCATCAGCGAGGTCAGCTAACTCTTTGCTGAATTCTTCGCCATTCTTGGTCTCTTCTTTACCGCGGAAACGTGTATTCTGAAGTAATACAACATCGCCTTCGTTCATAGCTGCTACTGCTGCTGTTGCAGCTTCGCCTGTTACGTTGTAATCAGCAACAAAAACAACTTCTTTGCCGAGCTTCTCAGAAAGTCTCTTTGCAACCGGTGCCAGGGACTCACCCTCATTCGGGCCATTTTTAACTTTGCCGAGGTGAGAGCAAAGGATTACTTTACCGCCGTCAGCGATCAGTTTGTTGATTGTCGGAAGAGCCGCATTGATACGTGTCTCGTCTGTGATCTCGCCGTTCTTAAGCGGAACGTTGAAGTCGCAGCGAACCAGGACTCTTTTGCCTTTTGCGTTGATATCATCAACAGTTTTCTTATTTAATGCCATAATTATTTCCTCCAAGGAATATTTAAATTCGTAAAAAGGGTCCGGCCCTTTTCAGACCGGACCCTTAATTGAGCCTGATTTAATACTGTTCAGTCGCAGTTCTCGCTCTTACACGTTCATGAGTGTACCGAAATGTTTGATTGTACGGCACATCTGGCTTACGTAAGAGTTCTCGTTGTCGTACCAGGAAACAACCTGTACCTGAGTTGTGTTCTCATCGATCGGAAGAACCATTGTCTGTGTAGCATCGAAGAGGGAACCGAATCTCATACCGATGATATCGCTGGAAACGATCTCATCTGTGTTGTAACCGAAGGACTCGTTAGCCTGTGCTTTCATAGCTGCGTTGATGTCCTCTTTTGTCGGCTGCCCCTTAACAACTGCTGTAAGGATTGTTGTAGAACCTGTCGGTGTCGGGATACGCTGAGCAGCGCCGATTAATTTACCATTTAATTCCGGAATTACAAGACCGATTGCTTTTGCAGCACCTGTGCTGTTCGGAACGATGTTGATAGCGCCTGCACGGGATCTTCTCTTATCGCCTTTTCTCTGCGGACCATCGAGGATCATCTGATCGCCTGTGTAAGCGTGGATTGTGCACATGATTCCTGTCTGGATCGGGTAATTGTCGTTAAGAGCCTTAGCCATCGGAGCTAAGCAGTTTGTAGTACAGGAAGCAGCGGAGATGATGTGATCATCTGCTGTTAATGTCTCGTGGTTTACGTTGTAAACGATTGTCGGAAGGTCGTTACCAGCCGGAGCAGAGATAACAACATATTTAGCACCAGCGTCGATGTGAGCCTGTGCTTTAGCCTTGGATGTGTAGAAACCTGTACACTCAAGAACTACGTCAACATCGATGTCGCCCCACGGAAGCTCTGCAGCGTTAGCTTTTGCGTAGATTTTGATTTCCTTACCATCAACTGTGATGGAGTCATCGCTGTAGGAAACTGTGTCTGCAAGAGCGTATCTGCCCTGTGTGGAATCATATTTTAATAAGTGAGCAAGCATCTCCGGAGATGTTAAATCGTTGATAGCAACGATTTCAAAACCCTCTGCACCAAACATCTGTCTGAAAGCCAGACGACCGATACGGCCAAAGCCGTTAATTGCAACTTTAACTGCCATTTTTCATTTCCTCCTAAAATAAGTGATTGTTAAATTCTAATCAACCTATGCTACATTGTACAAAACTCCGAACAAAATAGCAAGTGTTTTTTCAAAATTAATAGTATGATTTTTTGTTTTTCTATTGGTTTTTTCAACATGTTTCATGAAATTGTCGGATGCTTTATCATTTTATTTCATTATTGACAGATATTTTATTGTTGTAATAAATAAAAACAAGGCACACGGTTTTGCAGCAAACCATATGCCCTGTTTTACAAGATCTGCATGATCTCGCAGCTTCTATTTTCTTTTAAATCTCATCCTTTACATAACCTGCAATGTTGTATGCATGGTCAGAAATTCGCTCCAAGTTACTTAAGATATCCAGGAAAATAACACCTGCGGACGGACTACAGATATTCTGGGAAAGACGCTCAATGTGTTTGTCCCTGAGTTCTTCTGTAAGAGTATCTACTTCGTCCTCTAACTTGCTGACTTTTCTGATGATATCCAGATTCTTATCCTGACGGGCCGCGACCGCAAATGTTACCACGTTGGAAGTTGCTCCTGCGATCCATTTGAAATCATCCATACCAACTTCGGAGAATACTAAATTATGTTCTTGCAGGTACTCTGCTGCTTCAGCAAGGTTTTCTGCATGGTCACCGATACGTTCGATATCGCTGACACTATAGAACAGATTGCTGACCTGACGTTTCTGTTCCTCATTGAGAGACAGGTTGTTGACCTGAATCAGGTACTCTGTCAGCTTCTTGTTCATCACATTAATCGCTTTTTCGTTGTCATAAACTTCCTGGACGCGATCGTAATCGCCTTTGATAATGATGTCCAAAGCCAGCTTTAAGTTCTTGTCTACCTGTTTGCCCATATGTACTGTTTCCATATTGGCAACTTCCAGAGCCATCGGCGGAGACTGGAAAATTCGCTGATCCACATGAAGCTTGTCCTCTGCCGCATTTTCTTTTTCCGCCGCTGCACTTTCTGCAGTTTCTTTGATCACAAAACCAGAGAAGTCAACTAACTGTTTCGCAAACGGGAAGAGAACAACCGTATTGGTCACATTGAAAATTGTGTGGAAGATGGAAATCTGTAAAGAATCCATATATCCATTTGTAAACTCCGGTGCAACAAATGTCAAAATAAATGTACCAACACCAAAGAGAACAGCACCTGCCATATTAAAAGTAAGATGAATGACTGCTGCGCGTCTCGCATTGCGGTTGGCACCTGCACCAGAAAGAATCGCAGTTACACAAGTACCGATATTCTGACCAAGTGTAATATAGATTGCAGCACTTCTGTTTACCATACCACTCATCGCAAGAGTCTGTAAAATACCGACAGACGCCGTGGAGCTCTGGATCAGGGCTGTAACACCGGCACCAACTAAGATACCGAGGATCGGATTACCACCGAGAACTGCAAACGCATGAGCAAAGATTGGAGAATCTGCATATGGTTTTACTGCACCAGACATATAAGTAAGACCACAGAACAGGAAACCCATACCAATCAAAATCTCACCTGCAAGACTTTTTTTCTTCTTCACAAAAATCAGGAAATATGCTCCGATTCCTACAAACAGTGGTGCAAAGAAGGACGGCTGGAAGATTCTCATTGCATCTCCAAGTTCGTTCATGGATACCATCCATGCTGTGATGGTTGTACCAATGTTAGCACCCATGATAACACCGACAGCCTGTGTCAGATTTAAGATTCCGGCATTTACAAAACCTACTACCATAACAGTTGTTGCACTACTGCTGTGGAGTGTTGCTGTGATCAGTGCACCAAGCACGATTGCAAGAAGACGATTGTCTGTAACCAGACGTAAGAAACCACTCATCTTACTTCCGGCAGCCTTCTGCATACCATCCCCCATGACGTTCATTCCATAAAGGAACATTCCAAGACCGCCAAGGAACATAAAAATATTACCCAATAGGTCGATTGACATGTTTTTTATCCCCCAATAATAAAATTTTCCACCATTTTTATCATACCAAGAAAAGTCAATAATTTCAATTGATATTCAAATCCCTGTCAATATTTTGTATCATTTTGTGCCAAAACTGCTAATTTCTGTTTACTTTTCTTCAAACTGCCCCTATACTTTTCTTACAATATATCGTTTGTTACTTTTCAGGAGGACCTCCTATGCTATGTGATTTTCATATTCATACCAGTTTTTCTGCCGACTCCAAGACTCCTGCCCGTGAACAGATTGAAGCAGCGATCCAACTTGGAATGAACGAAATCTGCATTACCGACCACCATGATCCGGGAACCAGTGGAATGTGCCATTTAGACTACACAGTTGATCCGGTCACTTATTTTGCTGCTTTAAAGGAGCTGTCTGAGGAATATCGAGAAAAGATCCGTGTCCGTTCCGGTATTGAACTTGGCCTTATGATCCGTGAAAAGGATTATCTTAATGAATTGGTTAAAACAATTCCAGCTGATTTTATCATCGGATCCAACCATTTTATTGATGGATATGATGTATTCGACAAGAATTTCTACTATGATAATGGATATACTGTTCCGGGTACTGACCATCAGGCTTACCATCGCTTTTTTGAAGCTTCTTTGGAGCGTGTAAAAAACTTTGACTGTTTTGACAGCCTGGGACATCTGGATTATGTAGTTCGTTATGGTCCTCAGAAAAATGCCAACTACTACCCGGCAGATTATATGGATGTGATCGATGAGATATTGAAAGTACTGATTGCCAAAGGTAAGGCGCTGGAGTGTAATACGGCCGGCTTTAAATATGGTCTCGGCCACACGCACCCGTATGAAGAGATTCTGAAACGTTATTATGAACTTGGCGGAGAACTATTGACTGTCGGTTCCGACGGTCACAGACCACACGAAGTCGGCGGCTATTTTGATCAGGCCCGTGAGATCCTGATAAACTGCGGATTCCGGTATTATACGGTTTATAGGGAGCGGAAGCCGGTGTTTTTGGCGTTGTAAGTGGATATTTAGATTAGTAAAAAATAATAAAGCGTGGTCTGTAGAAAATCCCGTACTATCTCAAAATACGGTTAACTACCTTTGCTTCACATCGTTTTATTGGCCCTTACGCCAGTCGCAATAAAGGCTCTGCGACCTCTGTAAGGGCGCAAAACTCGTGAAGCGCAGTCGTTTAACCTATTATTTGTGATAGTACGGGATTTTCTATCAGATACAGCTTTTATTATTCTTTACAAATTTAATT
>JAZOVL010000246.1:0-4403 GCA_045658685.1 Pilosibacter sp. | reverse complement strand
AGTTATGGCGGTGCTGTTAAGATTTCTGTCGGCTTTGATGCAGATGGTACAATCACAGGCGTAGGTATCCGTGAGATTAACGATACACCTGGTCTCGGTTTAAAGGCGAAAGAGCCGGCATTTAAAGATCAGTATATTGGAAAAAATGCGGAGTCTCTTGTTGTAACAAAAATGGGTGCGTCCGCTGATAATGAAATCGATGCGATCAGTGGTGCGACTGTAACATCCAATGCGGTAACAAATGCAGTAAATGCAGCATTCTATTACCTGCATAATTATATGAATTAGAAGGAGGGAAGGTTATGAATAAATGTGTAGAACGTATTTATAACGGTATTATCAAAGAAAACCCTACCTTCATCCTGATGCTTGGTATGTGTCCGACTCTTGCGACGACTACATCCGCAAGCAATGGTCTCGGTATGGGACTTTCCACAACAGCGGTATTGATGTTCTCCAACCTGGTGATTTCTTTACTTCGTAAGATCATTCCGGATCGTGTTCGTATTCCGGCATTCATCGTAGTAGTAGCCAGTCTGGTTACCATTGTTCAGCTTTTGATCCAGGGTTATTTACCGTCCCTGTATGATTCCTTAGGTATTTACATTCCGCTTATCGTTGTAAACTGTATCATTCTTGGCCGTGCGGAATCTTATGCGGCAAAAAATGGTCCGGTAGAATCTTTCTTCGATGGCGTTGGTATGGGCCTTGGATTTACTTTGGCACTGACATTGATTGGCATGTTCCGTGAACTTCTCGGAGCAGGTGCTTTCTTTGGTCATGTGATCATTCCGGAGCAGTTCCATATTTCTATTATGATCCTGGCACCGGGTGCACTGTTTACTCTTGCGATGCTGACTGCGGTTCAGAATAAGTTAAGACTTCCAAGTGCAACCAATGGTGATGCACCGAAGTCCAATCTCGCGTGTGGCGGAGATTGTATGAATTGTGCTGGCTGTGCAGGTATGACAAATCATGCGATCATCGCTGAAAAGAAAGCAGAAGAAGCAGCAAAGGCTGCAGCAGCAAAAAAGGCAGCTGCTGAAAAAGCTCTTGCAGCAAAAAAAGCCGCTGAAGCAGCAAAAGCAGCGGAAGCAGAGAAAACAAATTAAGGAGGGATTGAGAAATGACAGAATTATTGCTGATTGCCATTGGCTCGGCCTTGGTAAATAACGTAGTTTTAAGCCAGTTCCTCGGTCTCTGCCCGTTCCTTGGTGTATCCAAGAAAACTGAGACGGCTGCTGGTATGGGTGCTGCAGTTATCTTCGTTATCGTAATTGCAACTGCGTGCACAAGCTTGATTTATGATTTTGTGCTGGTAAAACTTGGATTAGAATATTTACAGACAATTGTATTCATCCTTGTGATTGCTGCGCTTGTTCAGTTCGTTGAGATGTTCTTAAAGAAAAATATGGTAAGTCTTTACCAGGCGCTTGGTGTATACCTTCCGCTGATCACAACAAACTGTGCGGTACTCGGTGTTGCGTTGACAAACGTTCAGAAGAGCTATAACTTTATTGAAAGTGTTGTAAACGGTATTGGTATTTCCGTAGGTTTTACAATTGCGATCGTTCTCCTGGCAGGTATCCGTGAGAAGATTGAATACAATGATGTTCCTCATGTGTTCAAGGGATCTCCGATCGTTCTGATCACAGCAGGATTGATGTCAATTGCATTCTTCGGATTTTCCGGTCTTATCTAAGAAAGGAGACGTAAGATGAATATTACAGGTATTATCATCGCGGCAGCTGTTGTTGGCGTTGTCGGTATTGTCATCGGCGTACTCCTCGGCGTGGCCAGTGAAAAGTTCAAAGTGGAAGTGGATGAGAGAGTAACTCTTGTACGTGAAGAACTTCCGGGCAATAACTGTGGTGGTTGTGGTTATCCGGGATGTGACGGCCTTGCTGCTGCAATTGTAGAGGGCAAAGCAAAGGTTGATCAGTGTCCGGTCGGCGGAGCAGCCGTTGGTGCAAAGATTGCAGCGATCATGGGCGTAGAAGCTGGTGGTGCTGCAAAGAAGGTTGCGTTTGTAAAATGTAAAGGTACTTGTGACAAGGCAAATACACAGTATAACTACTATGGCATTGATGATT
Source organism: Pilosibacter sp. (assembly GCA_045658685.1). GTDB lineage: Bacteria > Bacillota > Clostridia > Lachnospirales > Lachnospiraceae > Pilosibacter. The sequence goes on along the minus strand of JAZOVL010000246.1, from coordinate 2,310 downwards.
GTGTGAAGATGTCCGTAGTACCGGCTGCAGGAGCAAAAGCTTGTTCCTATGGTTGTCTCGGTTCCGGAAGCTGTGTGAAAGCATGTAAGTTTGATGCAATCCATGTGATAGATGGTGTCGCAGTTGTTGATAAAGAAAAGTGTGTTGCATGTGGTCAGTGTGTAGCAACCTGTCCTCGTGGTCTCATTGAACTGGTTCCGTATACAGCGGAGCATCTGGTGCAGTGTAACTCTCACGACAAAGGACCGGATGTGAAGAAGAAGTGTGATGCGGGATGTATCGGATGTACTCTCTGTACAAAACAGTGTGAATTCGATGCAATCCATATGGACAACAACCTTGCGAAGATTGATTACGAGAAGTGTACAAACTGTGGCAAGTGTGCTGCGAAGTGCCCGGCGAAAGTAATTTTATAAAAGCAAGTTTAGAACGTTTTTGGAGTCCCGGCAGTGATGCCGGGGCTCTTTTTTGTATAATAGGAACGACATTTCCCATTGTACAAAAAAACGGAGCATCGCCGCAGAACGACATGCTCCGTTATGTAGTGCTGTGTTGAAATTAATAGATAACTGTGCCGGCTTTTCCATCTAAGGCAGCTCTTGCTTTTTCAAGCGTTGTGATAATTACTTTACGATTTGTACCGGTATGGATGAAATCAATACCACCACGAACCTTCGGGTCCATTGTGCCGGCTGCAAACTGACCTTTTTGTACAAGAGCTTCTGCTTCAGCAGATGTAAGCTCGTATAACGGGATCTCACTGTCAGAACCGTAATTTAATACGATGTTATCAACGTCAGTAAGATACATTAATACGTCCGCATTCACTTCTTTTGCAAAAACAGCAGCGGTAAGATCCTTATCGATCACGGCAGCTGTACCCATTAAAGTTCCATCCTTTTTAACGACCGGAATACCACCGCCGCCTGCAGCGATAACCGGCTGATCTGCATCGAGAATTGCACGGATGGCATCAATCTCAACGATAGCAAGTGGCTTCGGGGCAGCAACAACACGGCGATAACCGTCATCTGTCTCAACGGTATCATTTCCTTTGTTATCTTCAGCCTGCGCTTCTTCTGCGGTCATGGTACGACCAATAATTTTAAATGGAGTATATGTGGTATCATCCATCGGATTTACCGTTACCTGTGTTAAAATAGTGGATACCGGTTTGTAGATACCACGTTTGATAAGTTCAGAACGGATTGCGTTCTGTAAATCGTAACCAATATATCCCTGACTCATCGCTGCGCAAATTGCCATCGGAGCCGGTGTATAATCCGGATGCTTTTTTGCAAATTCATGCATTGCAGTATGAATCATATCAACCTGCGGAGCATTACCGTGAGTAATAACAATCTGGAAGCCGTCCTGGATAAGATCCGCGAGGCACTTTGCTGTATTTGCTACAGCCGCTTTCTGCTCCGGAAGGGTAGCACCAAGAGCGCGATGTCCAAGTGTCAATACAAGTCTTTTCTTTGCCATATACCATACCTCATTCCTAATAATTCCATAAGTTCAACCATTGGGACGCGACATCCCCGGCACCTTTTTACAATCATAACATATTCGAAGGTGAAATTAAAGGAATTTTTTGCTTTTTTCGAGTGGATGTGATATGATACTTGTGGTGTATTGTAAGGTACCATTAGGAGGTAAATAAATTGAAACTTTTATCAATTGCGATCCCGTGTTACAATTCAGCCGCTTATATGGATAACTGTATTAAATCTCTGCTTCCGGGTGGAGAGGAAGTTGAAATCCTGATTGTAAACGATGGATCAACAAAAGACAACACAGCAGAAATTGCAGACAGATATGAAAAGGAATATCCGGGAATCTGTAAAGCAATTCATCAGGAAAATGGTGGTCATGGAGAAGCAGTCAATGCCGGTCTCCGAAATGCGACAGGCGTATTCTTTAAAGTGGTAGACAGTGACGACTGGGTAAATCAGGAAGCATATATGAAAGTTCTTGAAACCTTGAGAAACTTTGTATATGGTAAAGATACTCTCGATATGCTTATTACCAATTTTGTATACGAGAAGCAGGGCGCAAAACATAAAAAAGTTATGAATTATCGTTCTGCTATTCCGAGAAATGAAGTATTCACGTGGAGTGATGCGAAATACTTTGCACCGGGACAGTACATACTGATGCATTCTGTTATCTACCGCACAGAATTATTAAAAGCATGTGCATTTGAGCTTCCGAAGCATACATTCTATGTAGATAATATTTTTGTATATCATCCGCTTCCACATGTGGAGAAGATGTATTATCTCGATGTGAATTTCTACCGTTACT
>JAZOVL010000245.1:0-1619 GCA_045658685.1 Pilosibacter sp. | reverse complement strand
GAAAGTTTCCTGAGTGATCTCCTCAGCCAGATGCGTATCCCGGCAAAGGGACAGCGCATATTTATATACATCCGTGAAGTATTGGTCGTATATCTCTTGAAAATCCTCCATGTCCGGCACCTCCTTTCGCATATATGACTGACCAGATGCGTTTTTGTTACAATCCAGCCGATATTTTTGTGTAATAAAAATCGCCGCGGAGATCAGCTCAGTGCATCTGGTAAGATAAAAGTAGACACTCACAAAAGTGTGGGTGTCTACTTTTGTATATGGTAAAATGGAGAAAAAGGAGGGAAAAGAATGGGATGTAAGAAAGGAACGAGGTAGAGAAGGTGGAGTAAGGAAGAAAAACTTATGTTCATTCAGATGCATCTGAATGAACATAAGTCGGTGCGAGAAATTGAAAACGAATATGGAGTCAATCACAGTCTGATATCAGCATGGACGAAGAAGTATCTGGAAGAAGGGGAAGACGCGCTGGAACCGCGCAACGGAAATCCGTATGCGGCATTGCACACGAGCAAGAAACTCAGTGAGGTGGAACGACTGCGCCTGATTGTAGCGAAGCAAGAAGTAGAAATAGCGAGGCTAAAAAAAGGATATTGGGTGGAAGGAGTTGGTGCAAACAGGGAATACGTTACTGGCAAAGGAAAGAATACGAAGTAATAGAAGAGTTGAAAACGAAATATCCTGTGGATTTCTTGTGCCGGATCATGAGGTTGAATCGTTCCGGTTACTACAAGTGGAAAAAACGACAGGGAACCTTGAACAGGTACGAAAAGAACCGGATCGCACTGACTGAGCAGCTTCGGAATGCACACGAAAAGCATCCGTCTCATGGATATCACCGTCTGGCTGAATCGGTGTTCCGGAAGACAGGCTGGATCTTCTCTCACAACCTTGCACATCAGTGCTGCAAAGCAGCCGGAATCAAATCAAAAGCGAGAAAATATCGATACAATCCGCCGGGAGAAGAAAGTATTCTGTTCGCAAATGAAGTCAATGGCAGATGGAATGCAGCAGCTCCCTTGCAGATCGTTGTTTCTGATATGACAATGTTCAAAGTCGGAAACACCCGATGGGAATGGACTCTCCTTCTTGATACGTTCAACAATGAAATCATTGCTCACAGTGTCACGTCTGATATCGGCAGCAATAAACCTTACTATCACTGTCTTGAAGTCCTCAAACAATTGATGGATAAAAGAGAAGAGCAGACGTCCCAGGTTGTCTTGCACACCGACCAGGGAGCTGTCTACTCTTCAAGGGCTTTTCTCCAGGCCCATCATCATTATAACATACTTCGCTCAATGTCGCGAGGGGGAACTCCTACTGATAACCCTATTATTGAAGCTTTGAACGGTTGGATTAAAGAAGAATTGTTCCTCGACTTTGATCTCGCCAATGCTTCTGATGTTCCAACGCTCTTGGATGACTATGTGCGTTATTTCAATTTCCAGCGTCCGGCTGCTGCCTTGGGCTTTAAAAGCCCCGTTCAGTTTCGCACCGAACGAGGCTTCTGAGTTGTTCGCTTTTTCTGTGTCTACTTTTTCTTGACAGATTCAGCGGAGATCAGCTCAGCGGAGGTTTTAGTTTTCTTAGAAGGTGATATCGGCGAG
>JAZOVL010000244.1:0-8148 GCA_045658685.1 Pilosibacter sp. | reverse complement strand
GATCAGCCTTTCTGAGACTGCACAGAGCTCTCTGGCGAACCTGATTACACTGCTTCTTGGTATCACCATTTCCTTCTCTATGAGAGCAGAGCAGTTCGTACAGCTTGAGACACTTCTGATTATGGGACTTGGTCTCGTAGCGTTTGTGTTTGATACGATTGGCGGATGTCTGTTTGCGAAATTCATCAACCTGTTCTCTAAGAATAAGGTAAACCCGATGGTTGGTGCAGCTGGTATCTCTGCATTCCCGATGTCTGCTCGTGTAATCGAGAAGATGGGTGTTGCAGAAGACAGCACAAACCACTTATTAATGCATGCGATCGGTGCTAACGTATCCGGTCAGGTTGCATCCGCAGTTGCCGGTGGTATTATCCTTGGTTTCTTCGCTTAATGATAGGAGGTAACATATGAATCCGACAGTAATGGAAGCTATCACAATCATGTGGCAGGGTATGGCAGGTATCCTTGTTGTTATGAGTATCCTCGCAGCAGTTGTTGCAGCACTTGCAAAAGTTGGCAACAAGAAATAAAACATACTTAAATAATTATAGAAGAAAGAGGTATCACTCCGATATGGGGCGATACCTCTTTTTTAGCTTAATATGCCTCCCACTGTTCCGCTTCCGGCACATATTCCGAAGATTGTCAGGATATGGGAAAGATCTGTGGTGACGGATTGATCCTGCAGGGTGGACATAAGAAACAAGAACATAAAATACAGACTTCCGGTCAACAAACCCCAGATAAAACGTCTGGTCTTCATGGCTTTTCCGGCCAGAAATCCTCCAAGGAAACAGGATAGAATATAAGTTCCATAGATTCCGATGGTAATCTGAGCTTCATCCAAACGAAATTTATACAATAGAAACGTCAGGATCAACAGTAAAATTGCTGATAAAAAATAAGAGATCAACAGTGTGCGGATGATGCGCCATGGGGTGGTTGAGGTCATATGAAGGACTCCTTTCCATACATTCTGTGTCAGCCGGATATGATCGGAAGCCACGATCTTATCGCAAAAATCATGCATTTATTAGATGTTATTCGGTAAAGCAGGAAATTATCCCTATTGCATAATGGTTCTTACTATGGTATATTTTTTCTATTGTGGTATGGCAGATGTGATGTGTTCGTCTGCAGAAAAATAGTTGAAAGAAGGAATCCAGATGAATCAGAAGAAGAACAACACAGGCAAAGGTATACTTTGTCTTCTCGGTCTTCTCATTGTTATCGCTGTCTGCACATTTTTTGCAGCAGGAACTCTTGAAAAGAGTAAACTGGTTACTGATGAGAATGGCGTGACAATGTTCCAGGAAGGCGGCATTAAGCTGGGCCTGGACCTTGCGGGTGGTGTCAGCATCACTTACAAGACGAAGATTGATGAACCGAGTGCGGAAGATATGTCCGATACTCAGTACAAGCTGTTACAGCGTGTACAGAACTATAGCTCCGAGGCAGAAGTTTACCAGGAAGGTACAAACCGTATCAACATCGATATTCCGGGTGTATCCGATGCGAACCAGGTCCTCGAGGAACTTGGCAAACCAGGTTCTTTGTTATTTTATGATATGAATCAGAACGTGGTTCTGGAAGGTACAGATGTAGCGTCTGCGGAAGCTGCAACTTACAAAGATCAGACCACAGGTGCAATGGAATACACCGTACGTCTTCAGTTTACAGAAGAAGGAACCAAGAAGTTTGCAGATGTTACAACAGCCAATGTTGGCAAACAGATTGCTATTGTGTATGATGGCGTGATGTATTCCAATCCGGTTGTAAATGAGCCGATCACAGGCGGCCAGTGTACAATTTCCGGTATGGAGTCCTATGAAGAAGCATCTATTCTTGCTTCCACCATTCGTATCGGTTCCCTGTCTCTGGAACTGGAAGAACTTCGTTCCAACGTGGTTGGTGCGAAACTGGGTCAGGAGGCGATTTCTACAAGCTTAACAGCTGCAGCCATCGGTATTGCAGTAGTTTGTGTATTTATGATGGCAGTATATCGTATTCCGGGCCTTGCAGCGACTTTAGCACTTGCGATCTACACAGCCTTGATTATCGTATTACTGGCGGCGTTTGAGATCACATTAACGCTTCCGGGTATCGCCGGTATTATCCTTTCCATTGGTATGGCGGTAGATGCGAATGTAATTATCTTCACACGTATCAAAGAAGAGATTGGCGTTGGTAAGACTGTAAAATCTGCGATCAAGACAGGTTTCCAGAAAGCGCTGTCCGCGATCGTGGATGGCAATATCACCACTCTTATCGCAGCGGCTGTGCTGTTTATGAAGGGATCCGGTACGGTAAAGGGATTTGCAACAACGCTGGCTCTTGGTATCGTACTCTCCATGTTCACGGCACTCTTTGTTACAAAGTTTGCGCTGAATGCTCTTTATGATGCCGGTTTTACAGATATGAAGTTCTATGGCATCAGAAAAGAGAAGATGGCGATCAACTTCCTTGGAAAGAAACCGATCTGGTTTACTATTTCCGGTGTTCTGCTGGCATTAGGTATTGCTGCAATGGTGATGAATAAAGGTTCCATTGGCGGTGCATTTAACTATGGCCTTGACTTCAAGGGCGGTACATCTACAAATGTTACCTTTAACGAAGATATGTCCTTAGAGCGCATTTCTGAAGAGGTGGTTCCGGTTGTTGAGAGCATTACAAACAGTGCAGATACACAGACACAGAAAGTAGCAGGAACTACAGAAGTCATCATTAAGACAAGAACTCTTAATGTAGAAGAACGTCAGGCTCTCGATGCGGCTCTTGTAGAGAACTTTGGTGTAGACGAAAACAAGATCATTGCAGAGAGTATTTCCGGTGCGATCAGTAACGAGATGAAAACAGATGCGATCATCGCAACAGGAATTGCGACGATTTGTATGCTGATCTATATCTGGGTACGATTCAAAAACATCAGTTTTGCGGCAAGTGCAGTGTTAGCGCTTGTACATGACGTTGGTATTGTTATCGCATGCTATGCAATCGCGAAGTGGGCCATGGGCTCCACTGCGATCGCCTGTCTGCTGACAATTGTTGGTTATTCTATCAACGCGACCATCGTTATCTTTGACCGTATCCGTGAGCACATTCAGATGGAGCAGAAGGCTCATGGTATGCTGGTAACAGACCTGAAACAGGTAATTAACTTAAGTATTACAGAAACTTTTACAAGAAGTATCAATACTTCCTTAACAACTTTCGTGATGGTATTACTCCTGTACGTGATGGGTGTATCCTCCATCCGTGAATTCGCACTTCCGCTGATGGCAGGTATTCTTTGCGGAACATATTCTTCCGTATTACTGACAGGAGCAATGTTCTACCTGATGAGTAAGAATCAGAAATTCGAAGTGGCGAAGGAAGAAGAGGAAGAGTGGAGACCATAAAGCCATGACCATGAAAATGAAATATCAGGTTCAGACAAAAGATGGACGTGCCAAAAGAGCAACGGTAGAGACTGTACATGGCACAATCCAGACACCGGTATTTATGAATGTAGGAACTGTGGCAGCGATTAAAGGTGCAGTATCTACAGACGATCTGAGACAGATCGGAACACAGGTAGAGCTTTCTAACACCTACCATTTGCACGTTCGTACCGGTGATAAATTAATTAAAGAGGTGGGCGGACTTCATAAGTTCATGAACTGGGATCGCCCGATCCTCACAGATTCTGGCGGATTTCAGGTGTTTTCTCTGGCAGGTATGCGCAAGATCAAAGAAGAAGGCGTATATTTCAGCTCCCATATCGATGGTCGTAAGATCTTCATGGGACCGGAAGAGAGTATGCAGATCCAGTCCAATCTCGGATCTACGATTGCGATGGCATTTGACGAATGTGCACCGCATCCGTGTACAAGAGAGTACATGGAGAATTCCGTAGCGAGAACTACCCGCTGGCTGGAGCGCTGTAAGGTAGAGATGGACCGTCTCAATTCTTTACCGGATACTGTAAATCCGAAGCAGATGCTGTTTGGTATCAACCAGGGCGGTACATTTGAGGATATCCGTATCGAGCATGCAAAGAAGATTTCCGAGATGGATCTTGATGGATATGCGTTGGGCGGACTTGCAGTTGGTGAGAGCCATGAAGAGATGTATCGCATTCTCGATGTAACGGTTCCGCACCTTCCGGAAAATAAACCGACTTACCTGATGGGTGTTGGTACGCCGGCAAATATTCTGGAAGCCGTTGATCGCGGTGTAGATTTCTTTGACTGTGTATATCCGACCAGAAACGGCCGCCACGGTCATGTTTATACAAACTTTGGTAAGCTGAATTTATTTAACGAACGCTTTGCTAAGGATATGCGTCCGATCGAAGAGGGATGTCAGTGTCCTGCTTGTCGTTCCTACAGCCGAGCTTACATCCGTCATCTTCTCAAAGCAAAAGAGATGTTGGGTATGAGACTGTGCGTATTGCATAATCTCTATTTCTACAACACCATGATGACAGAGATCCGCGAGGCGATCGACAACCATTGCTATGCAGAGTATAAAGCGAAAAAGCTTGCAGGCGTGGAAGGAAATTACAAAGACCGCTTTACGGAATAGAGTTTTTCTGATAAAATGAACGATAGTGAAATTTAGGGGATTCTTTTAATAAGAACCCGTAAGACTAGAGTAAGTCACGATTTAAGAAAGAGAGGAGTAACGAATATGAACAGCCCGGCATTTTGGATTGGTTATGTGGTTCTTATTTTTGCGTTCATGTACTTCATCGCAATCAAACCGCAGCAGAAAGAAAAGAAAAAAATGCAGGAATTAATGGCAAGCATTGCAGTAGGTGATACTGTACTGACTTCCAGCGGTTTCTATGGTGTTATTATCGATATGACAGACGACACTGTAATCGTTGAGATTGGTAACACCAAAAACTGCCGTATTCCGATGCAGAAACAGGCAATCGTTCAGGTTGAGAAAGCAAACGCTTAATCACCTGTGATGGCATAGTGAAAAGAAAAGACCGGAAATGTTCTATCTGTAAAGAGGAGAATATTTCCGGTTTTTTGCAAAGGAGATTTTGTATGCAATTAGCTTATTTGGGAATTGTATTCCTGGTTATCATTTTGCTTTTAGCAAAGCGTCGGCCGTTGTATCAGGCAATTTTTGGCGGTCTTGTTGTGACAGTGGTTTTGTTCCGCATTCCGTTGATGGAAATTTTAAATAATACGAAGAAAGTCTTTACTACATGGTCTTCTCTGTCGGTATTGATCTCTTTATACCTGATCACATTTCTGCAGAGAATGTTAGGTGCCCGTGATCAGATCAAACTGGCCCAGAAGGATTTGAATGGTCTGTTCCATAATCGCCGTGTCAATGCGGCAGCAGCTCCGGTTTTCATCGGCCTGGTACCGTGTGCAGCAGCTATGATCCTTTGCGGAGATATTGTAAAGGAAGCTTCTGATGGTTATCTGGAGAAAAAAGAGCAGGCGTTTGTGACCAGCTGGTTCCGTCACCTTCCGGAAAGCATCCTTCCTACATATTCTGGTGTTATCCTGATGACAACCCTGTCAGGAGTTCCGGTTTCCGAGTTCATCGTCGGTATGATCATTCCGGGCCTGGTGCTGGCAGCGATCGGTTATTTCCCATACTTGCGCAGGCTTCCGGTTGATCCTGGTACGCCGAAGAGCGAAAACAGACTGAAAGATGCAGTCAATCTGGTGTCACATCTCTGGACCATTATTTTTATTCTGGTTCTGATCCTCGGATTTGGTGTACAGGTAGTTCCGGCTGTGCTTGTGACAATCGTACTGTCTGTCTTTGTGTATCGCTTCAAAGTAAATGAACTGACAGAATCTGCAAAGAGTGCCCTGGAAATCAAGTTACTGATGAACTCTTTCCTTGTATTGGTGCTGAAAGAATTTGTTGCGTATACAGGTATCCTGGAAACACTTCCGGATATGCTTTCCACACTTCCGATCCCGGCATTTATGGTGTTTGCACTCCTGTTCTTTGCAGGAACGATGGTAAGCGGCAGCAGCGGAATCATTGCCCTAGGTACTCCGCTTGCATTTGCAGCGCTTGATGGCGGTATGCCTCTGATGGTGCTTCTCATGTGTATGGTGCATGCGGCGAGTCAGATTTCTCCGATCCATGTATGTCTGACGATTGCGTCCGAGTATTACGGAATATCTCTTGGCGAGCTGATCCGGAAAACCGTTCCGGCGGCGTTATTGTTTGCAGGGCTGATGGTCATTTATTATCTGGTTCTTTGCATGGCGGTGTAAATGAATATAAAAAATCGCGAATCGACAGATGAGTTTAGCTGTCGGTCCGCGATTTTTTCGTGTGATTCAATTAGTGACCACAATGATGTTCGCCACAGCCGTGGTTTCCGCACTCGTGGTCATGGTGATGGTCGCCGTGATGGCTGCACTGCACATCCGGATTGAAGTCCAGGCTGCCTGCGATAAATGCTTCAACCGCTTTGTCTGCATCGCCTGTAACACCACCGTAAAGCTTGATGCCGGCCGCATCGAGAGCCATACGTGCACCGCCGCCGATACCGCCGCAGATCAGAGCGTCTGCATTGAGACTGCTTAAGACACCTGCAAGAGCACCGTGTCCGCTTCCGTTTGTATCTACAACTTCAGAAGCTACGATCTTACCCTCTTCGATGGTGTACACTTTGAACTGTTCTGTGTGGCCAAAATGCTGGAAAATCTGTCCATTTTCATATGTAACTGCAATTCTCATGATCAATCTCCTTTTCTATAAATTATTGTAAACCTGATTCTATTATAAATCGTTTTGATTCACGATTCAAGATTAAAAAACGTCCCACATATTTGCGAGACGGAAGAACCTTATTAAAAGGGGGACCTGCCGGGCGCGACCCCGACAGGTATGAGTATGAAAAAGCTTTGTGTGTTCAAGTATAGCACTTGAAACAAAGGCAAGTTATCCATTCGGATAACGTACTTGTATTATAGACAATAATTGTGTCTAAAATGTGAGGAAGCAATAAAAAAAGAATGAAAAAGTTTAAGAAGTTATGAAATAAATGTGGAAAAATTCATGAATAGAGGTTACAATTAATGGTAGCATGGGCACGTGGCAGAGAAGCTGTCCGTGAAAAGAAAGGTGGTATGTGAATGGGAAATGTATTGGTAATTGGTATCGCCGGCGGCTCCGGAAGCGGTAAAACCACTCTGACCAATCAGATTGTGGCTCGATTTTCCGATGAAGTGACAGTGGTTACACATGACAACTATTACAAGGCACATGATGAGATGACATATGAGGAGCGCAGCAGACTCAATTATGATCATCCGAATGCATTTGATACAGAATTGATGATCGAGCATTTGAAGCAGTTAAAAGAAGGAAAAACGGTTGAATGTCCGATTTATGATTATACAATTCATAACCGCAGCAAGAACACATTGACCATTGCTCCGGCAAAAGTGATCATTGTAGAGGGCATTCTGATCTTTGAAAATAAAGAATTGTGCGATCAGATGGATATTCGTATCTTCGTTGACACAGACGACGATCTCCGTATCATCCGCAGAATCCGCAGAGATGTAATGGAGCGTGCGAGAAGTCTGGATTCTGTGATCAATCAGTACTTGGATACAGTAAAACCGATGCACGAGCAGTTTGTGGAGCCGAGCAAGAAAAATGCCAGCATTATCGTTCCGGAGGGCGGACGAAATGAAGTGGCTCTGAACATGATCCTAAATCAGGTTCGCAGTCATCTGGTATCCGAAGGATAAGAATATCTGTAAAAATAACGAGAAAATGCCACAGTTTTGCCTGAAAATTAAAAGTAAATTTTAACAAATTCTGCGAAGTTTTCTGGTATAATACAGGTAAGTTAATAAACGAAGTAATTATTCACACATATATAAGGAGGATATAATTTATGAAGAAAAGAATGAGTGCACTTGTATTGGCAACTGCAATGACAGCGTCTGCGATTACTCCGGCGATGGCGGCGACAGATTATAAACCAATTAATTCGGTAGAAATTAAGATTACTACAGAAGGTATTGAAGCAGGAAGTGACGATTGGGAGTTTAGTGTTGATTGTAAGGGAACAGGCATTGAATTTGACGAGTATGACGATGTAGAGGTAACTAATGCACCGGAAGATGGCGAAGCTTGGAGTGATGATATCAAGCCGAAGGC
>JAZOVL010000243.1:0-5631 GCA_045658685.1 Pilosibacter sp. | reverse complement strand
GAAACATAACATGCTTTTCCATCCAGGATATCCTTATAGATTTCCGGAATATAAACCTCTTTCATAACCTCAGCTTTCGGGAGCAGGTAACGTACGACGGGTTCTGTTTCCAAAGCAACAAGACCGGTTTTATGGTAGCGGGCAATTTTGTCGTATCCGGCTACTTTAAAGCTGGTGCGGGTCGGCATTGGTTTTCCGGAAGATTCCGTGATCACGATATTTTTTTGGAACTTTTTTAAATAGGCGATAACGGCATCAAACACACGAGGATCAGTAGACTCCGGATAATCGCAGTCTTTCATACCACTTTTATGATATACAGCTACCAGATTTGGTTTTACAAAGAGACGTTCACAGGCTGCAAACTTTTTTGAAAACCCGGTTTTAGCATCCAATTCATCTAAGTTTTTGTACACAGTATGGTAGATTGCTTTGACATCTTCTCTTTCAAAATATTCCTTAGAGCCATAGTTTTTCGGAAGTGCAACATAATCAGTTCGAAAGTCTATGGAAGGAGCAGTTGTAACAACAACATGAGGTTTCATACACAGGACTCCTTAGAACAAAATAACATGTTACAAGTATAAGGCATATTATTTAAAAAATCTACAAAAAATTACATGGAATCACAAAAAGAAACAAAAAAGTAATCAAAAAAGAAACCAAAAAGAAACCGCATATGCGAAAAGATATAAGAAAAATGCGTCTGAGAGGAATCGAACCTCCGCACGCGGCTCCGGAGGCCACTGCTCTATCCACTGAGCTACAGACGCATCTCTGTCATGATACACTATTTCTGCAGAAGTTGCAAGTTTTTTATTTCGCAGAATTCGACGTGAAGGCATTGCTTTTTATTTTCCATTTTGATAAAATGAACAAGACTTTAAAATAGGGGAAGTTTTTGGATTTTTAGGACAAGGCTTCTTGCAGTGAGTGTGAAAGATATAGGAGAAAATCATGAACGTATCTGATTTTTATTTTGATTTACCAGAGGAGCTGATCGCACAGGATCCGCTCGAGGACAGGGCATCTTCCAGATTGTTAGTATTGGATAAGGAGTCCGGAAATGTGAAGCACAAACATTTCCGTGATGTGTTAAAGTATCTGAAGAAGGGCGATTGTCTGGTTTTAAATGATACAAAAGTAATTCCGGCCCGTCTGTTTGGTACAAAAGTGGGAACCGACGCAAAAATCGAGGTGCTGCTTTTAAAGAGAAAGTCTGACAATGTGTGGGAGACTCTCGTAAAGCCGGGCAAGAAAATGCGTGAAGGAGCAGAAGTATCCTTCGGTGATGGATTATTAAAAGGAAAAGTCGTTGGCGTTGTAGATGAAGGAAACCGTCTGATTCAGTTCGAGTATGATGGTATTTTCGAGGAGATTCTGGATCAGCTTGGCCAGATGCCGCTTCCGCCGTACATTACCCACCAGCTTCAGGATAAAAACCGTTATCAGACTGTTTATGCAAAACATGATGGTTCTGCGGCAGCGCCAACCGCAGGTCTTCACTTTACAAAAGAATTGTTAGAAGAAATTGAAGCTATGGGTGTAAAGATTGCTCATGTGACTCTGCACGTTGGTCTCGGTACATTCCGTCCGGTAAAAGTTGAGACCATCGAAGAGCATCATATGCACTCGGAGTTCTATATTGTTGAGGAAGAAGAAGCAAAGAAGATCAACGATACAAAGAAAGAAGGCGGACGTGTGATCTGCGTTGGTACAACCAGCTGTCGTACATTGGAGTCTGCAACGGGCGAAGATGGAATCCTGAGAGCCGGAAGCGGGTGGACCCAGATATTCATTTATCCGGGTTATCAGTTTAAGATCCTGGACTGTCTGATCACAAACTTCCACCTTCCGGAGTCCACACTGGTGATGCTGGTGTCTGCGCTGGCAGGTAAGGAGCGTGTGATGGCAGCATACGAAGAGGCTGTGAAGGAGAGATACAGATTCTTCTCGTTTGGGGACGCAATGTTTGTAACGAACGATACAACGGAGGCGTAATATGGCAGAAGCAATTCGTTTAAATAAATATCTGGCAGATGCAGGTGTCTGCTCCAGACGCGAGGCAGACCGCCTGATCGAGGACGGAAAAGTTCTGGTGGATGGTGTGGTTGCTGCGATGGGAACCAAAGTAGAGCCGGGGCAGGAAGTGATCTGTGACGGAAAAAAGGTCGGAGAAAAAGAGGAGTCCGTATTTCTGATCGTCAACAAACCGAAGGGTATCGTGTGCACGACTTCTGATAAGGATCATGCACCGAATATCGTAGATTTTATCAATTATCCGAAGAGAGTATATCCGGTAGGACGTCTTGATAAAGACTCTGAGGGATTACTGCTCATGACCAACGAGGGTGACATCGTGAATAAGATTCTCCGCGGTGGAAATGATCATGAGAAAGAGTATGCGGTTGCGGTCAACAAACCGGTAACAGAAGAATTTTTGAAGCAGATGCGTGCAGGCGTGTATATTGAAGATCTGGATGTGACAACAAAGCCGTGTCGTGCATGGCAGACTGGTTCTCATACGTTCCACATTGTGCTGACACAGGGGCTGAACCGTCAGATCCGTCGTATGTGCCGTGCCCTGGACTACCATGTTATGAACTTAAAACGACTTCGCATCATGAATATTAAGCTTGGTCATTTGGAAAGAGGGCAGTATCGTGAATTATTCCCGGATGAGGTGGAGGATTTGAGAAAGATGCTGGAAGGCTCTACAAACCTTCCGAAGAGCGAGCAGGTGAAGTTGGAAGCGGAAAAGAAAGCCACAGAAAAAGCAAAACGAACTGTGACCGAGAAGAAGGCTGTGAAAAAGCCGGCAGAAAAGCCGATTCAGAAGAAGCCGGAAGCATTTAAAGCCGGAAATAAAGTGTTCCGCACCGTTCCGAAATTCTACCCGAATCCGGAGGAAAAATAATTTATGAAGCAGAAATTAGAGAGAATGAAAGAACTTTCCGCAATTCTTTCTGAGGCAGCGAAAGCATATTATCAGGAAAGCCGTGAGATCATGAGCAACTTTGAATACGACAAGTTGTATGATGAACTGACTGCACTGGAGGAGGAGACCGGTACGATCTTTGCCGGAAGCCCGACTCAGAAGGTTGGTTATGAGGTGCTCAGTGAACTTCCGAAGGAGCGCCATGAGCGACCGATGCTTTCTTTAAATAAGACAAAAAGTGTGGATGAACTGAAAGAATGGCTTGGTTCCCAGAAGGGACTTTTGTCCTGGAAGATGGACGGTCTGACTGTGGTTCTTACTTACGAGGATGGACGGCTGGCGAAAGCCGTTACACGTGGAAATGGAGAGATTGGAGAGGTCATAACTGGAAATGCAAAGACATTTGTGAATCTTCCAATGACTATTCCGTACAAGGGCAGACTGATCCTCCGTGGTGAAGCAGTCATCACATACGAAGATTTTGAAAAGCTCAACGCGACCATCGCAGATGAGAATGCCAAATATAAGAACCCGCGAAATCTGTGCAGCGGTTCCGTAAGGCAGTTAAACAGTGAAATTACGGCGGGCCGAAATGTTCGCTTTATGGGATTTGCACTGGTTCAGGCTGAGGGCGTGGATTTCTACAATTCGAAAAAAGAACAGGCCAAGTGGCTTTCTGATCTCGGTTTTGAGATGGTCGAGTCGGTGGAAGTGACAGCGGAGACAATTGCAGACGCAATCGCAGAGTTTGCGAAAAAAGTTGAGGATTACAACATTCCGTCAGATGGTCTGGTGTTGTTGTATGATGATATCGAATACGGTGCTTCCCTCGGAAGAACAGCAAAGTTCCCACGTGATTCCATCGCATTTAAATGGGCGGACGAACTGCAGGAGACAAGCCTTTCTTATATTGAATGGAGTGCTTCCAGAACCGGTCTGATCAATCCGGTTGCTGTATTTGAACCGGTGGTACTGGAAGGTACGACCGTAAGCCGTGCAAGTGTCCACAATATCAGTATTATGGAAGGTTTGGAACTTGGCGCAGGTGACCGGATTACCGTTTATAAAGCCAATATGATTATTCCACAGATTGCGGATAACCTGACAAGAAGCGGAGTGAGAGATATTCCGGTTCATTGTCCGGTGTGTGGTGGAGCCACAGAGATCCGCAGCATCAATGAGGTGAAATCCCTATATTGTACCAATCCGGATTGTCAGGCGAAGAAAATGAAAGGTTTCGCACTGTTTGTAAGCCGCGATGCACTCAACATCGATGGACTTTCTGAGATGACGCTTGAGAAGTTTATTGCAGCCGGTTTCATCCATGAGTTTGCTGACATGTTCCATTTGGATCGTCATAAAGACGCGATTGTGGAAATGGAGGGATTCGGTGAGAAATCATATGAAAACCTGGTAAATGCTGCGAAAAACGCATCTCATACGACGCTTCCGCGCCTGATATACGGTCTTGGAATCGCGGGAATTGGTCTGGCAAATGCAAAGATGATCTGCAAACATTTTCGCTACAATCTGGAAGAGATGAGAAAAGCAGATTCCGAAGAACTTTGCAGCATTGATGGTATCGGTGCAGTGCTCGCAGATGCGTGGGTGAAATATTTTAAAGAAGAGAAGAACAATGAAGCGTTAGATCATTTGTTGGAAGACCTGACATTTGAGGACGAGCAGGCAGAGAGCGGTGACAGTTCCCTGGAAGGGAAAATTTTTGTTGTCACTGGCTCGGTAGAACATTTTGCCAATCGTAAGGAACTGCAGGCGCTGATCGAATCCAAAGGTGGAAAGGTGACAGGTTCTGTAACGGCAAAAACAAGTTACCTGATCAACAATGATGTGGCATCGAATTCTTCAAAAAATAAAAAAGCGAAGGAACTTGGAGTTCCGATCATTTCTGAGGTGGATTTCTTGGAGATGATTGGTTTACCAGGGAGAAATTAGAAGGAATGCAGCTAGTAGACAGAGTATTAAAAACAATAGAGATATTAAGTAAAGAAGAAGCCGGTATGTCAGTATCAGAATTGTCAGAAGCATTGGAGATTCCGGCCAGTTCCACCCACCGTGTTTTAAAAAGTCTGCAGGACAATCATTTTGTGATGCAAAATGCAGATACAAAACGATATAGTTTAAGCTACAAGATTTATTCGATCTGTTCCGATATGCGAGAGCAGAACAGTCTGATTGCATTGGCAAGACCATATATGCGTCAGCTGGTAAAAGAAATTCAGAATCCGGTGGTTCTTTGCGTTATAAATGGAGAAAAGATCATCAACCTGGATTGTGTAGAAAATAGTAATGCTGCCATTTATATGGTGCAGACAGGGAATGAACTTCCGCTGTACAGCACTTCCTCCGGCCGTGTTTTTGCCGCATATATGAGACCGGAACAGGCTTATGAGATATTGGAGAGAAGCGAAAGAAAAAAAGAAACACCATATACAAAAACGGAAATGAACGAATTGATGAAAGAACTGGAACAGATCCGCAGACAAGGGTATTCCATTATCGATGAGGAATTACAGATTGGAGTTCAGGGAATATCCTGTCCGATTACTGACTACCGCGGAAAGGTGATCGCAGCAATCGCAACAACAACCGTGAAGTCTGAAAAGTCAATCAACAAGCTGCTAGTTGAACGTTTGAAAGCATGTGCGGAACAGATTTCGAAACAAATTTCATAG
>JAZOVL010000242.1:0-12491 GCA_045658685.1 Pilosibacter sp. | reverse complement strand
GACAAGACATCCGGAATTCCCGATGATTCCGAGATTTGGTCTTCGCCTGTTCCTTGACAGAAATATGAATCAGATTAAGTATTATGGAATGGGACCGATGGAAAGCTACTGTGATAAACGCAGAGCGTCCTGGCATGGTGTTTTTGAATCATCTGCAGAAGCACTGCATGAAGATTATATCAGACCGCAGGAGAACGGAAGTCATTACGATTGTTCTTATGTGATCGCAAGCGGTGAGAAGCATCGTATAACAGCAGTATCTGAAAATGCATTTTCTTTTAATGCGTCTGTATACACACAGGAAGAGCTGACAGTGAAGAAACATAATTTTGAACTTGAAGATTCTGGAAACGTGATTTTATGTCTGGATTATGCTCAGAATGGTATTGGCTCTAATAGCTGTGGACCGCAGCTTAAGGAGGAATACAGACTTGATGACGAGAAATTTACATTTAAGATGAAACTGATTCCTTATTAATAAGTATTGAGTATGGCATTGATTCTGCCATAGGAGGAAAACAATGGAAGAGAAAAAGTATTTAAAGTGGTACAACAAAGTCGGATACGGTTCCGGTGACGTTGCAGGTAACGTGGTTTATGCATTCCTGACTTCATTCGTAATGATCTATCTTACCGATACAATTGGCTTAAATGCTGGTATCGTAGGTACATTAATCGCAGTATCCAAGCTCTTTGACGGTGTAACTGATCTGTTCTTCGGATCCATGATCGATAAGACAAAGAGCAAAATGGGTAAAGCAAGACCGTGGATGTTCTATGGATTCTTTGGCTGCGCAGTAACTCTTGTCGGCATCTTCGCAATTCCGACAACCATTGGTAAGACAGCACAGTACGCATGGTTCTTTATCTGTTACACATTATTAAATGCAGTATTCTATACAGCAAACAATATCGCTTATTCTGCATTAACATCTTTAGTTACTAAGAACAACAGAGAACGTGTAGAAATGGGTTCTTTCCGTTTCATCTTCGCTTTCTCTACAAGCTTACTGATCCAGGCAATGACAATTGGTCTTGTTGCTTACTTTGGCAATGATGCCGCTGCATGGAGAACTGTTGCGATCATCTACACAATCGTTGGTGTGATCACAAACACTCTTTCCGTATTCTCAGTAAAGGAACTGTCTGACGAAGAGTTAAAAGAGAACGATGAAGCAGATGGCTCTGCAGATGGAGATGCAGAAAAATATACACTGATCGACGCTGCAAAATTATTAGTTGCAAACAAATATTACTTAATGATCTGTGGTACTTACATTCTTCAGCAGTTATACTCCGCAATGCTCGGTGTTGGTACTTTCTACATGAAATATGTAATGGGAGATGAAAATCTGTTCTCCTACTTTGCATGGGCGATCAACATTCCGCTTATTATTGCGCTGGTTATCACTCCGGCACTTGTT
Source organism: Pilosibacter sp. (assembly GCA_045658685.1). Taxonomy (GTDB): domain Bacteria; phylum Bacillota; class Clostridia; order Lachnospirales; family Lachnospiraceae; genus Pilosibacter. The sequence goes on along the minus strand of JAZOVL010000242.1, from coordinate 11,067 downwards.
ACAAAATGGAAAGGCATGTATAAGTTAAACCTTTGTGGTTATGCAGTTGGTACACTTGGCCGTGCGTTAGTTATGGTTGCAGCTTATATGGGAAATATTCCGTTAATGTTCCTGTTCACAGGAGTGGCTGCATTCGGTATGGGACCGTGGCAGGGTGACATGAACGCTGTGATTGCAGAAGCATCCCAGTATACATACCTTACAAAAGGAAAACGTGTTGATGGTACAATGTATTCCTGTACATCCTTAGGTGTAAAACTTGGCGGCGGCATCGGTGTTGCCATTCAGGGATGGTTACTGGAGTTTGCAGGATATGATGGAACATTAGCAGTACAGCCGGAATCCTGTATCAATATGTTAAAGACTATGTACTTAGTGCTCCCGGTTGTAATCACATTAATCATCACATTCGTTATGTCCAGAATGAAAGTAGAAAAAGCAAACGCAGAATTAAGAGCGGCTGCACAGAAATAAATAAAAAAATGGTAAGGTCAAATTCGCTGACCTTACCATTTTTTTATTTCTACTGATAAATTGCTCTTTCTCCACCGATAAATTTCAGTCGTGTTCTCGCACAAACAACATGAGCGGAACCGATGGAATTTCTCTTGGTTCTCACCGGAACTGCTACGGAGCGGAGGTGCATGCCGATCAGGGTATCACCAATATCGATACCGGCGTGAGCCTGGATTTTTTCAACAGCACACGGAGCTGTGAAATTGTTCCATGCGGCTACGGAGAAGGAACCGCCGGCTTTTAACTGCGGTTTCACATTTACCATCTCAAGGCCGTATTTCTCAGCAGCCTCTTCCTCAATGATGATCGCGCGGTTCAGATGCTCGCAGCACTGGGCAGCCAGATAGATCTGGTGTTTTCTTGCTACCTTATATAAGGCGTTAAACACTTTCTCACCGACTTCCTTGCTGGAATAACATCCGATAGCGTGGGATGCAATCTCGCTGGAGGAACAGCCGATGACCATAATCTGACCCGGTTTCATTTTTGCAGTTTCAATCAGTTCTTCGATAATCTCAGTGGCTTCAGCCGCAATCACGTCTAAATCCACATCGATAGATTTTGCGATGTCAGTTGCACTCATAATTTATTAATCCTTTCTATTTCACTTGATAAGCATCCAGTAACTCATTTTTCATCTTCCAAAGCGCATCAGAAAGATCCACATGCACTTCGTGCGGATAACGGAGACGTCTTGTCTCATCCCAGAGTGTATCCTTTTCCTGCTGGCAGTATGCGCGGATATCCATAACGGACGGAGACTCATAAACGCACTCACCATTCTTGAATACAGGAACCAGAAGTTCGCGCATTGTATAAGTACCTGGAGAAAGCAGAGTCTTCTTCCATGTCTGGATCGGATCGAAGAGCAGCAATGGCTCATTCTCATCAAATTTCTCGTCAGCAAGGCAGATCAGATCTGCGATCAGTTTGTGGTTATCTTTGCCGTAGATACGGTAGATAGTCTTATTGCCCGGGTTTGTGATCTTTTCAGCGTTTTCGGACAGTTTGATCTTCGGAATGAATTTTCCGGTTTCTTTGTCCATAATTGCAGCAAGCTTATAAACACCACCGAATGCCGGACAATCCTTGGAGGTGATCATGGATGTACCAACACCCCAGGAGTTGATAGTCGCGCCCTGGTTCTTTAAGGACTGGATCAGGTACTCGTCCAGGTCGTTGGAAGCGGAGATCACAGCGTCTTCAAAACCGGCCGCGTCTAACATTTCTTTTGCTCTCTTGGAAAGGTAGGCCAGGTCACCACTGTCGAGACGGATGCCGTAACGTTTGGACTTGATGCCTTTTTCGCGCATTTCCTGGAATACCTGGATTGCGTGCGGAATACCGGATTTTAATGTGTCGTATGTATCAACAAGGAGGATACATGCGTCCGGATATAATTCGGCGTATGTGCGGAAGGCAGTCAGTTCATCCGGGAAACTCATGATCCAGCTGTGGGCGTGAGTACCGAGAACCGGCACATCGAACATCTCGCCGGCAAGGATATTGGAAGTACCAATACAGCCGCCAATCATTGCGGCTCTTGCACCGTAGATACCTGCGTCAGGCCCCTGTGCACGGCGGAGGCCAAACTCCATAACACCGTCTCCGTGAGCAGCATGTACTACACGGCTTGCTTTTGTAGCAATCAGGGACTGGTGGTTTATAATATTTAACATAGCAGTCTCAATGAGCTGTGCTTCCATGATCGGTGCAATAACCTTCAGCATAGGCTCTCTCGGGAACATCACGGTTCCTTCCGGGAGCGCATAGATATCACCCGTGAAACGGAAGTCAGCAAGATATGTTAAAAATTCCTCACGGAAATAGCCTGTTTTACGAAGGAAATCGATATCTGCTTTTGTATAGTGAAGGTTTTTGATGTAGTCGATGACCTGATCAAGTCCGCAGGCAACGGAATAACCGTTTCCGTCCGGATTCGCGCGGTAGAAAGCATCGAAAATAACGGTTTCATTTACGTCTTTTGCAAAGAAGTAACCCTGCATCATCGTTAACTGGTAGAAGTCGGTTAATTGAGTCAGGTTACGTGAACTCATGATTCTTTCCATAATATGTTCTCCCCTTGTAAATATGGTTTCGTGATGGCAATTAAGCCGGATGATCACGTGTATGATACCGAATCCGAAGTCCTGAGCAGACCATCGGAAAATATAGTTAAAAATAATTATACCACACATACAGAAAAAGGCAACTTTTCCTTGAGGAATAAGGCTTTTTCCTTGTTAAGACCTTGACATTCTGGGATTTTGTCATTATAATGATATCGCTCGAAGTATATTTTAAAAGCATTGATGGAGACAGTAAATCTGTATGAACGCCAAAGCGAGCCGGGGATGGTGAGAGCCCGGTGCCGGATGCAGACGGAAGATCCCTCCTGAGCTGGCGGCTGAACAGTTTCTCTTAGTAAGCTTGCCCGGTTTTCTATCGTTAACAAGAACTCATATGTCGGTATGCAGTAATAGGTGGTTTAACGAGTCTATAGTTTCGTCCTGTTGCAATATAACAGGACGTTTTTTTATAGAATTTTTCCTATTATTAAGGAAGTTTCCGAATGAGGAAAACAAATATCGGACATACGGCACAGGCAGTGCGATGGTACCGGAGACGAGAAATCCGGTTCGCACCTGCACTGGTGAAAATGAAGTTCTCACCAGTGACGCGACAGTCGCCAAATGAACATGCGAGCATGTTCGCTTGGCTCGTTGTTCGCGCAAACGACAGCGCTGTGAGGAGAAAGCAGTGCACAAAACAAGATTGGAGGAAATGTGTCATGTACCAGAAAGTGTCAACAGATTTAAATTTTGTAGACAGAGAAAAACAGATCGAGAAATTCTGGAAAGACCAGAAGATCTTCGAAAAGAGTATCGAAAGCAGAAAGAAAGGTACTCCGTACGTATTCTATGACGGACCGCCAACTGCCAACGGTAAACCGCACATTGGCCACGTTCTGACACGTGTTATCAAGGATATGATCCCGAGATACCGTACCATGAAGGGCTATATGGTTCCGCGTAAAGCAGGCTGGGACACACACGGACTTCCGGTTGAGCTGGAAGTTGAGAAGATGTTAGGCTTAGACGGAAAAGAGCAGATCGAGCAGTATGGTCTTGAGCCGTTCATCGAGTACTGTAAGGAAAGTGTTTGGAAATACAAAGGCATGTGGGAAGATTTCTCCGGCACAGTTGGTTTCTGGGCTGATATGGATGACCCATATGTAACTTACCATGACAACTACATTGAGTCCGAGTGGTGGGCATTAAAAGAGATCTGGAACAAGGGCCTTCTCTACAAAGGCTTTAAGATTGTTCCGTACTGCCCGCGCTGTGGTACTCCGCTTTCCAGCCACGAAGTAGCCCAGGGTTATAAGGACGTAAAAGAACGTTCTGCAGTGGTTCGCTTCAAAGCAAAAGACGAGGACGCTTACATTATGGCATGGACTACAACTCCGTGGACTCTGCCGAGTAACGTTGCTCTCTGCGTAAACCCGAAAGAGACTTACGCAAAAGTAAAAGCTGCTGACGGCAATGTATATTACATGGCGGAAGCACTTTTAGATACCGTTCTTGGAAAGCTTGCTGACAAGGAAAACGGTACACCGGCATACGAAATCCTTGAGACTTGCACAGGTAAAGATCTGGAGTACAAGGAGTATGAGCCGTTATTTGACTATGCGACTGAGATCTGCAAGAAGCAGAACAAGAAAGCATATTATGTAACATGTGCTGATTACGTAACATTAACAGACGGTACAGGCGTTGTTCATATCGCACCGGCATTCGGTGAGGACGATGCCCAGGTTGGCCGCAGATACGACCTTCCGTTTGTACAGCTCGTTGATGGTAAAGGTGAGATGACAGCCGAGACAGATTACGCAGGCGTATTCTGTAAGACAGCAGATCCGATGATTTTAAAGGACTTAAGAGAAAAAGGTCTTTTATTTGAAGCACCGGTATTCGAGCACAGCTACCCGCACTGCTGGAGATGTGACACTCCGCTCATTTACTATGCGCGTGAGTCCTGGTTCATCAAGATGACAGCAGTAAAAGATGACCTGATCAGAAACAACAATAAGATCAACTGGATTCCGGAGTCCATCGGTAAAGGCCGTTTCGGAGACTGGTTGGAGAATGTTCAGGACTGGGGTATCTCCAGAAACCGTTACTGGGGAACACCACTTCCGGTTTGGACCTGTGAGTGCGGTCATATGCACTGCATCGGCAGCCGTGAAGAATTAAAGAGCATGAGCAGCAATTACCCGGAAGGCGGCGTAGAGCTTCATCGTCCGCACATCGATGCAGTGACAATCACATGTCCGGAATGCGGTAAAGAAATGCACCGTGTACCGGAAGTTATCGACTGCTGGTTCGATTCCGGCGCAATGCCGTTCGCTCAGCATCACTATCCGTTTGAAAATAAGGATTTATTCGAGCAGCAGTTCCCGGCTCAGTTTATCTCTGAGGCGGTTGACCAGACACGTGGATGGTTCTACTCTCTGCTTGCAGAATCCACACTGTTATTCAACGAGCCGCCGTACCAGAACGTAATCGTATTAGGTCACGTTCAGGATGAAAACGGCCAGAAGATGAGTAAGTCCAAAGGTAACGCGGTTGACCCGTTCGAGGCACTGGAGAAATATGGTGCTGACGCGATCCGCTGGTACTTCTATATCAACAGTGCTCCGTGGTTACCGAACCGTTTCCATGGCAAGGCTGTAATGGAAGGTCAGAGAAAGTTCATGGGCACTCTCTGGAATACTTACGCATTCTTCGTACTTTACGCAAACATCGATAATTTTGATGCTACAAAGTATACACTGGATTACGAGAAACTTTCTGTAATGGATAAGTGGCTCCTTTCCAAATTAAACTCCACGATCAAGGAAGTTGATTACGACCTTGAGAACTACAGAATCCCGGAGGCTGCAAGAGCACTTCAGGAGTTCGTAGATGATATGTCCAACTGGTATGTAAGAAGAAGCCGTGAACGTTTCTGGGCTAAGGGTATGGAGCAGGATAAGATCAACGCTTATATGACTCTTTACACAGCTCTTGTAGAAATCTCCAAGACAGCAGCGCCGATGGTACCGTTCATGACAGAAGAAATCTACCAGAACATGGTTCGAAGCATTGACGAGAACGCGATCGAGAGTATCCACCTCTGCGACTTCCCGGTTGTTCATGAAGAAATGATCGACAAAGAGTTAGAAGCAAACATGGATGAAGTTCTCAAGATCGTTGTTATGGGTCGTGCTGCAAGAAATACAGCAAACATTAAGAACCGTCAGCCGATCGGTAAGATGTTCGTGAAAGCGCCGCAGGCACTTGCTGAGTTCTACCAGGAGATCATCGAGGATGAGCTGAACGTAAAAGCTGTAGAATTTACAGATGATGTACGTGCATTCACATCCTACACATTCAAGCCGCAGCTTAAGACTGTTGGACCGAAATACGGCAAGCAGCTTGGCAACATCAGAAAAGCTCTTACAGAGTTAGATGGCAATGCAGCTATGGATACCTTAAATGAAACAGGTGCGCTCACATTTGATTTTGGCGGTGTTGAGGTTGTTCTTACAAAAGAAGATCTCTTAATCGATATGGCGCAGACAGAGGGCTTTGTTTCCGAAGGTGACAACACCATTACAGTAGTTCTGGATACACAGATGACTCCGGAACTTCTGGAAGAAGGCTTCTACAGAGAGATCATCTCCAAAGTTCAGACAATGAGAAAAGAAGCTGATTTCGAGGTCATGGACCATATTTACGTATACGTAGACAAAAATGAAACAATCGCAGAAATCATTAAGAAATACGCAGAAGAGCTGAAAGAAGAAGTATTAGCAGACAGCATCACCCTCGGAGAAATGAAGGGTTATACAAAAGAATGGAATATCAACGGCGAAGACGTAATGCTCGGCGTAGCGAAAGTGACAAAATAGTCGAAAATACAAAACCTAAAACGACATAAAAAACGACACGATACACGCGACATAAATGAAATAAAAATGTTGGACTTAGCGGTCCCGCTCAGGAAAACCGGCGGGACCGTATAAATGAACAGGAGGATTTTGACGTGAACTACAGAATTGATAAGGAAGCGTTCAAAAAAGACGTCGTATATAACGTAAAGAGTTTATATCGTAAAACAATCGACGAAGCGACACCGCAGCAGGTATACCAGGCAGTATCCCTCGCTGTAAAAGACATGATCATCGACAGATGGATCGCAACACACAAGGAATATGACAAAGAAGATGCGAAGATCGTATACTACATGTCTATGGAATTCTTAACAGGACGTTTCCTTGGCAACAACATCATCAACCTTTGCGAGAGTAAGGATGTGGCAGATGCATTAAAAGAGCTTGGCTTCGATTTAAACTCTATCGAAGACCAGGAGAGAGACCCTGCACTTGGTAACGGTGGTCTTGGCCGTCTTGCGGCTTGTTTCCTTGACTCCCTTGCAACACTTGGTTATCCGGCATATGGCTGCGGTATCCGCTACCGTTACGGTATGTTCAAACAGCAGATCAAAGACGGTTACCAGATTGAGGTACCGGACGAGTGGTTAAAGGATGGCTATCCGTTTGAGATCCGTCGTGCAGAATATGCAACAGAGGTTAAATTCGGCGGTTATGTTGAGACTGTCTGGGATGGAAAGAAAAACAACTATGTACAGAAGGGTTACCAGTCCGTAATGGCTATTCCGTACGATATTCCGATCGTTGGTTACGGCAACAATGTTGTGAACTCCTTACGTATCTGGGATGCTCAGCCGGTGAACACATTCAACCTTGCTGACTTCGATAAGGGTAACTATCAGAAGGCAGTTGAGCAGGAAAACCTTGCAAAGACAATTGTTGAAGTTCTGTATCCGAATGACAACCACTACGCAGGTAAAGAGCTCCGTTTAAAACAGCAGTATTTCTTCATTTCTGCAAGTGTACAGAGAGCAATTGCAAAATACAAAGAGAATCATGACGACATCAAGAAATTCTACGAGAAGGCAACTTTCCAGCTGAACGATACACATCCGACCGTAGCAGTGGCTGAGTTAATGCGTATCCTCGTTGATGAAGAAGGTCTTTCCTGGGATGAGGCATGGGAAGTTACAACAAAGACATGCGCGTATACAAACCATACAATCATGGCTGAGGCTCTTGAAAAATGGCCGATCGAACTGTTCTCTCGTCTTCTTCCGCGTATTTACCAGATCGTAGAAGAAATTAACCGTCGTTTCATTGAAGAAATCAAGAAAGTATATCCGGACAACCAGGAGAAGATCAAGAAGATGGCCGTTATTTACGATGGTCAGGTTCGTATGGCTCACCTTGCAATCGCAGGAAGCTTCTCCGTTAACGGTGTAGCTGCTCTTCATACAGAGATCTTAAAGAAACGTGAGTTAAAAGATTTCTACGAAATGATGCCGGAGAAATTCAACAATAAGACAAATGGTATCACACAGAGACGTTTCTTACTTCATGGTAACCCACAGCTTGCTGCATGGGTAACAGACAAGATCGGAAGCGAGTGGATCACAGATCTTGCTCAGATCAGCAAGTTAAAAGTGTTTATTGATGATGAGAAATGTCAGCAGGAGTTTATGAACATCAAGTACCAGAACAAGATTCGTCTTGCTGAGTATATCAAAGAGCACAACGGTGTTGAAATCAACCCGCGCTCCATCTACGATGTACAGGTTAAGAGATTACATGAGTACAAACGTCAGCTCATGAACATCCTTCATGTTATGTACCTCTACAACCAGTTAAAAGACAACCCGAACATGGATATGGTTCCGAGAACATTCATCTTCGGTGCAAAAGCTGCTGCCGGTTACAAGAGAGCAAAACTGACAATCAAGTTAATCAACGCAGTTGCTGATGTTGTAAACAACGATAAGTCCATCGGCGGCAAGCTCAAAGTTGTGTTCATTGAGGACTACCGTGTATCCAATGCTGAGATGATCTTTGCAGCTGCAGATGTATCTGAGCAGATTTCCACAGCTTCTAAAGAGGCATCCGGTACAGGTAACATGAAATTCATGTTAAACGGTGCTCTGACAATCGGTACCATGGATGGTGCAAACGTTGAGATGTCCCAGGAAGTTGGCAAAGAGAACATGTTTATCTTTGGTGCTTCTTCCGATGAGATCATGAACTGGGAACAGAACGGCGGCTACGATCCGATGGAGATCTTTAACAACGATCAGGAGATCCGCCGCGTGCTGATGCAGTTAATCAACGGCTACTTCGCTCCGCATGATCCGGAATTATTCCGCGACATTTACAACTCTCTTCTCAACACATTTGCAAGCGACCGTGCGGATACATACTTCATCCTGAAGGACTTCCGCTCCTACGCAGATGCTCATAAGAAGATTGATGAAATGTATCGCGATGAGAAGTGGTGGGCAAGAACTGCTATGCTCAATACAGCAAGCTCTGGTCTGTTCTCCTCTGACCGTACAATCCAGCAGTACGTTGACGATATCTGGAAACTTGAGAAAGTTACAGTTGAGTTAAAGTAATTTTGTAATAAATAATAAACCCGCTTCATAGACTTTTACAAAAAGTTTGTGAGGCGGGTTTTTTATGCGGCGGTTTTTGCTTGTTTTATTTATTATGCTCATGATTCCTTATGTGACGACTCTGGCGTGGACAGGCAGGCTGGAGGGCATCGAAGATAGTAGTAAAAGGGAGAATTACGGAGATGCGATCTTGAATTCAGAGATAAACCTCAGTGGAAGTTACGGTGAGCAGAAAGTCATTGTTGAACGGGATAAAAAAGAGTTAACCATATCCGTGGAGGAATACCTTGTCCATGTTCTGGCGGCGCAGATTCCGGCGGAGTTTGAGCCAGAGACATTGAAGGCACAGGCTATTCTTGCTCGTACATATATTTATGGACTGATGGAAAATCATGCGGAGATTTACGAGGAAGAGTTGGACATGGATGCTCTCAGCACAGAGCAGATGAAGGCATTGTGGGGAGAGAAAGAATATCTTGCAAAACTGGCGAAACTGCAGAAGGCTGTGAATGAAACTGCAGGATTTTATATACTATATGATGGCGTGATCATAGAACCGCTGTTTTGTTATGCCTCAGCAGGGAAAACCAGAAGTTATGGAGAGAATGTTCCATATCTAAAACAAGCAGAGAGTTCAGGAGATTTACTGGCAGAAAATTATCGCAGTCTGCCTGTATTTGAAATAAAAGAATTTGCACGAAGAATCAATGAAATTCCGGGAGGTGTCTCGGTATCTGAGGAGGAATTGTCAAATGGAGGGGGAGTCCAGATCGTAGAACGGGACAGCTCCGGTTATGTGAAACAGGTGCTGATCGGTCAGAAGACGTATACCGGAGAGGAAGTGCAGTATGCGCTGGGACTTGCCTCGTCTTGCTATTCCTTTGAACATTTGGATGGGAAAATAAGGGTAATCTGCAAAGGAATCGGGCATGGGTATGGATTTGCACAGTTTGGAGCTAATGAGATGGCGAAGGAAGGAAAGACATGCGAGGAACTTTTGAAGCATTATTTTCAAAATGTGGAGATTGTTGGTAAAAATTAGTAATATAACTACTTGCATTTATAATTGCATACAGATACAATTTATATAATCATGATTATAATAATTACGATTATATAAAGTTGTAGATTGATGGTGAGGTAGTTTACATATGATAGGTTTAGGTACAATAATCAACGTGGCCGGAATTATTTTTGGTGGTCTGTTGGGATTACTTTTTGGAAAACAGATGAAACAGAGATTTCAGGATACGCTGATGAGCGCAGCGGCGCTGTGTGTGTTGTTTCTTGGAATCGGTGGGTGTATGGAAGAGATGTTGGTTGTGACGGAAGAAGGACTTACAACCACCGGTTCTATGATGATGATTGCCTGCTTTGCTGTGGGTGCCCTGATTGGCGAGTGGCTGGATATCGACCGTCATATGGAAGAATTTGGTATCTGGCTAAAGAAAAAGACGAAGAGCGAGGGAGATTCTTCCTTCGTGGACGGTTTTGTCAGCGCATCTCTGACGGTCTGCATTGGAGCCATGGCAGTGGTTGGTTCCATCACAGATGGAATCACAGGTGACTATTCCATTTTGGCTGCGAAAGCGGTCCTCGACTTGATCATTATTATGATCATGACAGCATCCATGGGAAAGGGATGTATTTTCTCTGCGATTCCGGTCGGCTTGTTTCAGGGTTCTATTACTCTTTTAGCAAGGCTTGTAGAGCCACTGATGACAGCACAGGCTCTTTCCAATATGTCTCTGACCGGTTCCATGCTGATTTTCTGTGTCGGTGTCAATCTGATATGGGGTAAGATGATCAAAGTGGCAAATCTGCTGCCGGCGATTTTCCTGGCGGTGGCGTGGACGTTTTTGCCGTTTAAGTAGCTAAGTGGATATTTAGATTAGTAAAAATAATAAAACGTGGTCTGTAGAAAATCCCGTACTATCTCAAAATACGGTTAACTACCTTTGCTTCACATCGTTTTAATCGCCCTTACGCCAGTCGCGATAAGGG
>JAZOVL010000241.1:0-5706 GCA_045658685.1 Pilosibacter sp. | reverse complement strand
TCTACGATTTCCTTGCCGCCAAACTGCACGAATACAGAACTCTTAACTGCCGGTTTTCTTGTTGCTTTTTTTGTCTCTACTACTTCTACTGCCTCAACAACAGCAGCTTCTGCAGCTTTCTTTCTTGCCATAATAAATTTCCTCCTGAACGACACCTCTCAGATGTCATCTCTTCATTATCTTTTTCATTTCGCCGTTTTCGGCTGATGGAATTATAAAACCTAAGAGACATTTTGTCAAGAAAATAACCATTTTTCAACGATTTATCCTAATTTTTCCATCAAATCAAACCCATTCTATGCACATAGCCGCCAGATTTGCCGCAATATGAACCGTAATCGGTGCCTTCACCGTCTGAAAATGTTCCATACACCAGGCTAAAAATATTCCCATTAAAAAGCCGTAGATTCCCTGACTGAGATTTGCATGATACAGTCCAAATCCCAGGGCGGTGAACACCATTGCATGTCTCGGAGCAATCCACTGCTTTATCCGTTCGTAAAGGACTCCCCGAAAGAAAAACTCCTCTAACACCGGAGATGCTCCAAGCAAGACAATGATCTGTAACAAATGATTTCCCTTTAACAGATTCTGTTCCACGCTCTCATATCCGGGCATTCCGAATCTGCCAAAAATTACACGGGCAATGACGGAAGCCATTGCACCGATTCCTGCCAGTTTTATAAGAATCTTTGTATCCCATTCCGGTTCTGCACGAAGCCCTTGATCCTCATGATAAAAATACCACAATCCCGGCATTGCAAGCATGGTCCGAAATAAGGTATCCCATAAAATCATATCATTTCCAAACAAGTCTGTCTGCGACATAGGAATTTCCACCAGACAGGCAACAGCCAGACAATAAAAAAACGGAATCAAAATTCTTTGAACCCGATCATTCATCCAGACATCTCTCCTTTCACCGAGTAGACAAATCATACCACATTTTTCTACTCTATTCCAGTCTGTTTCCTGCATGCCGCTCCGCTTTCTTCCATATCCTAATAAAAAAGTCTAGGACCCATACATGAAATTGTCAAAAAAATGGAAATTGTTTGCCGCTCTTTTGTTGTTGTTTAACTTATCATTCGGCGCTGGTACATTGACTGCCTCTATTGTCCTCAAGAACCGGACACAACAGGCAGTACAGGCATCTGCAAATGGGAACTGGGGGCTGAGTTTTCAAACAGAGGGAAAACCTCCTGTCGCTAATGCCACCGCAGATCAGTTAGCCCTATACAATGCCTGTTATGCAGAAATGACCGATGAAAAGGTACTCTATCTGACCTTTGACGCCGGATATGAAAATGGCCATACACCGGCTATTCTGGATGCATTGAAAAAGCATCAGGTTCCCGCCACTTTCTTTGTTGTCGGCAATTATCTGGAGACCAGTCCCGATCTGGTCAAACGTATGGCAGAGGAGGGACATTTTGTTGCCAATCACACCTACCACCATCCTGATATGTCAAAAATTTCTTCGAAAGAGACTTTCCAGAAGGAACTGACTGATTTGGAAATCAAATATACGGAGATTACCGGACTTTCCATGCCTAAGTACTATCGACCTCCACAGGGAAAATACAGCGAACAGAATCTTCAGATGGCAAAAGAGCTGGGATATACAACATTCTTTTGGAGTCTCGCTTATGTAGACTGGTATCAAGATAAACAGCCTTCAAAAGAAGAGGCCTATGAAAAACTGCTGGGACGGATTCACCCTGGTGCAGTCGTTCTTCTGCACAGTACTTCTTCAACCAATGCAGCTATTCTCGACGAACTTTTAACAAAATGGAAAGACATGGGCTATACCTTCCAATCTCTTGATATACTGGCAGAGAAACTCCATAAAAAATGAGTACACAAAAGCGCCGTCCGGATTTTGCATCCACCGGACGGCGCCCACATTTCACTATATATTTTTTTAATCCGGCTCAACGATTCTGTATCCTACACCAACTTCTGTAAAAATGTACTCCGGTTCTGCCGGATTCTTCTCAATCTTTCTGCGGATATTGGCCATATTTACCCGAAGGATACGATTATCATTCTTCATATTCGGTCCCCAGATTTCTTTGATAATGTAATCATAAGTCATAACTTTTCCAGCGAATTTACCGAGCAGGCTTACGATCTTATATTCATTCTGCGTCAGACCAGCATCTTTTCCATCTATATATACCCGGTGCTTATCGTAATCAATAGTCAGAGCACCGGAAACAAAGATACCAACCGGTGCACCTGTCGGAGAAACCAGTGTATTTCTCGTATGACGGATGGCTGTTCGGATTCTGGCAAGAAGCTCGGAGGTTCCAAACGGTTTTGTAATATAATCATCGGCTCCCATATCCAGAGCAGCAACTTTATCCTTTTCATGTGTTCTCGCCGAAACTACGATCACCGGCATGCTGGACCATTCTCTTACACTCTTTAAAATTTTCATACCGTCCATATCCGGCAGTCCAAGATCCAAAATCACCACATCCGGACACTGGGAGGTGATCATACTGTAGGCCTCGGTACCTGTCTGAGCCATTAACACGTCATAGTTATTGGCCTCCAGAACGGTCTTATAGAAGCTGTTGATTCGTTTGTCATCTTCAACGACTAATACTCTGTCTCTGATCTCCATAGTTCCTCCTGTTTATTTCGGCAGCCAGAAGGTAAATCTGGCACCGCTGTTTTCTATATTTTCGGCTTTCATATTGCCTTTATGGGCTTTTATAATTGTCTTACATACAGAAAGGCCGATTCCCATGTTTCTTTTCGCATCACTTACCCTTCCTTCTTCAGACTGCATATTGCCGCTAAAAATCTGTGGTATCAATCCGTCCCGGATTCCCTGACCATCATCTTCTACAGATACCGTTACACGTTCTTCACTGTCTTTCACATCAATCTCTATTCTTGAAGTTGTTTTTCCGTGAAGGACTGCATTTTCCAGGAGATTGACCAGGACTTGTTCAATCAGAATACCATCCATTGGTACCAGAACCAACTCTTCTGGAAGATTCACAACAACTTCCTTTTCCGGAAAGCGTTTTTTGAATTTCAATACCGCACTGCCAATGATTTCCTCCACGAGTTCTTCCACTTTGTCGATCTTCGCACTGTCAGAACCATCTCCGATTCTGGTGATGGAAAGCAAATTTTCTACAATCCGGATCAACCACTGCGCTTCTGCGCGGATGTCTTCTATAAACTCATTTTTTTGTTCGTATGAAAGTTCTTCTTCATTGTCCAAAAGCAGTGACGTCGCACCAACAATGGAGGTAAGCGGTGTACGGATGTCATGAGAAACTGCCCGTAATAAATTACCACGCATCTTCTCCCGTTCGATTTCCAGACGAATCTGCTCTTTTTCCTTAATCTGAGTTGTTAATGCACTGACAATCGCAGCAACTGCCAGCATTGCTATAAAAGTAAGGGGATAGCCGGTCAGACTAAAGTTAATTTCAAAGTACGGGTATGTAAAAACATAGTTTACGCCGACTACAGCGATCATAGATGCTAACACACCATAGATGTATCCTTCTGTAAATCGTGAAACCAGTACAACTGCCAGCACGAAAATTAATGGGACATGATTGTCGGATTCTGACAGTCCCTGCAGCCAGAAACAGAATACCGCTGCAAGAGCCAGAATACTTAGGGTAATCAGACTATTTTTTATAATACTTTTTTTCTTCAAACACTGTTACCCCCTGTGAAATTATATTTGTAGAACATTATATCACACAACCGTGCTAAATTTCTGCTAAGAAGAAATTTATGCTTATTTTTTTCTCGTTCTTGATGGTATATTTTTTTATTAGTATAATAAGGGAAATGAACATAGAACGGAGACGTACTTATGACAAAAAAACATATAACTAACAGTATGATCATAAACGGAATCGCTCTGGGCTTTTCCGTCGCATTTTTAATCTCTGCCTTTATCGCGGCTTTTTATACCGGAGAATGGGGCTCTGTCTTTTCTGACTGGTACCTGATCCTGATTTCCCCCTGTCCTCTCGTCACAGATTATTTTGAGATCGGAGGCCTCGCCAGTGCAATGTTAAATGCCGGAGCCTGTGGTATGGCGTGTTATCTGGCGATGATACTTTTAAAAGGTGAGTCTCACCCGAACACCCTGGCCGGTTATTTCTTAGTTGTGGCGCACTGTTTTTACGGTCTGAACTTCCTGAACATGTGGCCGTGCTTCCTTGCTCCGTTCCTGTATCTGCGGATGAAGAAACTGGATTTTAAAAATAATCTCCATGTCTGCATGTTCGCAACGTCCTTTGGACCGTTCATCAGTGAATTTTTATTCCGCTATACTCAGGAAGAAGCGTTCCTTTTTGGTGAAGTTTCTCTGACACTTTCCGGCATCGCATTAGCCCTTGGCTTTTCTCTTATGATCGGATTTATCATTCCTGCAATTTTACCGGGTGCAAAAGCATGGCATAAAGGATACAATCTTTACAATGGTGGTCTGGCTTTCGGAGTATTTGGTTTCTTTATTTTTAACTTCATGTACAAGACCATGGGAATCACTCCTCCGGAACCGCTGCATCAGACCAATGCCATTTATGAAAGTTTTGGACATAATTACCATGGATATGCCACGATTTTCTTTCTGATCGTATTTGCCGCCTGCATCGGAGCCGGTTACTATCTAAATGAAAAATCATTTCGTGGTTACAGAGAATTGTTAAAGGACACCGGTTTCGCAACCGATTTTTCCGACAAGTATGGTATGCCTGTCTGCCTGATCAACATTGGTGTTTATGGAATCATTTTTCTGGTCTATATCAATCTGATCACAATCTTCACTCCGGGAGCAGGATTTACAGGACCGACCATCGGTGTGATCCTGGCATCCCTGACTTTTACGGCTATCGGGCAGCACCCGAAGAACGTATGGCCGATTCTCGCCGGTTACGTTCTCCTCTATCTGGTAACTATGGGCTTCTGTCAGTTGAACGGACGCGACATTACCTGGTCTGTTTCCACCCAGGGCTATATCAACGGTGTAGCTTTCGCTACAGGCCTTTGTCCGATCGTCGGCCGGTATGGTGTCCGCGCCGGTATCGCGGCAGGACTCATGTGCGCTTCCATGTGTACCGCAACCAGAGACCTTCACGGTGGTTTTGTTCTTTACAACGGCGGTTTCACAGCCGGCATTACAGCATTAATCCTGCTGCCAATCCTGGAGCATTACATTCCGTCTGTACGCGAAGAGCTTAAGCCTCAGACCATGCGTTCCATGATTGCCTTAGTAGAAAATATTAAGCCACTCTCAAAAAAATATACGAAAAATACAAACCATACTACATTCGAATAAAAACTTTCTACGAATCAAAAAACGTTTGCGTTTTGGGTCAGACGACCAATCGCAAACGTTTTCTTTTTATATTTTTTCTATTTTTGTAACATACAGAACTCCGTCTTCTACACGGAATTTCACTTCATATCCGGCAAATTCCATTCCGTAGATCCGTTCCGGATCATTCTGGTACGAGGGTCTTGGATCATGGGCCAGAATCGCCTTTAATGCTTCCCGTTTTTCTTCTGACACTCGGCTCAGAGTTTCTTCAGGAATTTTCACCTTCAGACCATACTCCTTTGTCTGATCTGTATAGCTGCCGGAAGCATCCGGATGACTGTCTGCAAACGGCAGGTACGGTTTGATATCGTAGATCGGTGTTCCGTTCATCAGATCCG
>JAZOVL010000240.1:0-4351 GCA_045658685.1 Pilosibacter sp. | reverse complement strand
AGGTTTTCTTCCATCTTTTTCTGCTCGTTCATACCGACAATACAAGTAGAAAGGCCAAGCTCCATTGCCATGTGGCACATATTCATGCAGGCTGCGCCAATATCTCCCTGTGCAAAACGCTGACTGTCGTGATAATGAGCGATCACTGCAGGCTTCACTTTTGCTTCCTCTTCTACAAGAATAATAAATGCCGGAACCTGAGCGCCCCATGTGCATCCTGTATGTCCGTCACTGCACTGCAAAGCGTCACAAACTTTTGCTTTCGCCTCCGGCTCATCTACAACGATGAATTTCCACGGCTGAGAATTGCAGGCGCTCGGAGTCAGTCTTCCAACCTCTACGATCTTGATAAGATCTTCTCTTGCAACCGGCTTATCTTCATAAGAACGAATGCTCTTTCTTTTCTGCATCATTGTCATAAAATCCATATTAATACCTCCTGGATTGATTTTCTTTATTATATCACGAACACACGCACTACTCGGCCTTCTTCCAGAGACTGTTTAATCGCCTCCAGAATTTTCAGAACCCGAACCACGTCTTCCCCGGAAACCATTTTTGTCTCTGCACCGGTCTGCACACATTCTGCGAAATATTCCACTTCTTTTGCGTATGGATTGTTTTTCTCTACTTCGATAATCTCCGCTGGCTGATCTTTTTTGTAAAGGACCAGCTTATTGGTTTTTCCAATGTTTCCGTCTTCCAGATATATTGATTTATTCAGCATCTCCACAGATGCAATAGAGCCGTTTATGCGCACATTGGTGGTAAACCCAAAATTACCGGAGATATCCATGAATCCTTCCACCACAGCAGAAACACCATTTTTGAATCTCATCACTGTAGAAACATTATTAAAACACCCTGATTCTTCCTGCTTTCCTACCGCATAGACGTTTTCTGTCTCACCAAACATATGATACAGAAAATCTACATCGTGAATATGGAGGTCATATAATCCTCCACCGGATTTCTTCGGATCCCGATGCCAGACAGCCCAAGTCGGGTGAGAAGAAAGGCGGTTTAAATAGACATTTTTAATTGTTCCAAGTTCACCGGTTTCAAACAGTTCTTTTATCTTTCTATATTCCGGCCAGAATCTTACCACATGCATGACCATCAACGTTACACCAGCATCCTTTGCCTCTGCGATCAGAGTTTCTGCAATCTCTGAATCCAGGACAAATGGTTTCTCACACATGATATGGATTCTGTGGGAAATTGCACGTCTTACTATCTCTTCGTGTGTGAATGTCGGGGTACAGATCAATACAGCATCTATCGTTTCTGTCGCATACATTTTTTCCTGATCTATGTAATATGGAACCTGATACTCTGCCGCCATAGCTCTTCCCTTTTCGGTATCACGACCGGCAATCGCAACAATCTCCACTTTTTCAGACGTCTTTAATGCTTCAGCATAGGTTCTACTGATAGAACCGGGGCCAATGATCGCTATTCGGAACATATTTTCACTTCTTTCGTTATTTCAGATTCGCCTTCGGATCAAACTCAAAGTCTTTATCAATCGGGAACAACGGACGCGGAATCTTCTCATACGGTAATGTCGGAAGATCCTCGTTTGTGCTGCCCTTTGTTAGAACAAGAATGCCTCTCTTAGAGAATTTTTCATGTTCATCACCAAGATAGCCAAGCTTGCACACAACGATCTGTCTCTCTGCCAGATTCAGTCCCATATCCAGATATACCTTCGGACCTGCATAACCAATGTGCTTTTCAGCAATGATCACGTCAATATTGTGTGTATTGAACACAGCCACATCACATGTACCGCCGAATGTCTTCCATCCTTTTACGAAGTTCTTTACGGTACCTTTTACTGTTACCGGTGTGGATGTCTTTGTATCGAATTTTGCGCCGAAGGTCAGCTCAATTTCCTGTCCCACTTTACCTTCACACTGAGCACATGCTTCCGGATCATAGAATCCACCATAGGCTACCGGCTGCGGAAGAGCAAGTGTTCTTTCATCTTTCATCATGATCTTAATAAACTCCGTTACATCGCAGGAAGAACCGGCTGTCGGGTTATCACCGGAATCAGAAAGGAATACCGGCCATACACCCTCTTCGATGGACTTGAATGCCACATCGAGTGCTTCTTTCTCATGATAAGCCTCTGTCTCAAAACCAAATTCGTTTCTCTTAGACCAGATATACTCAGCCAGACGAAGAGCCTCTGTATCTGCCAGCTCCTGTGTCTCAGCCACAACATAAACTGCCATAGAACTGTCCTCGTTGTCTGCCCACGGGAAGCCCATCATATAAGAACAAGCCATGATACCCGGCTTCTTCCCTGTAGCGCGAAGCTCATTTGTCAATGTGATCATTGGCTCAACGGTTGTTGCAGACTGCTCACCTGCAACAATGAACGGAACGCGGATCCACGCACGTTTTGCTTCAATTCCGTTTTCAAGTGCATGGATTGTCATTTTAGCTGCATGTTCACCAGTCTCATAACAGTCTGTATGCGGAGCACACTTATAACATACAAAACCATTGCAGTTATTGTGCATCTTATCTGTCATCGTTGTATGCATGTCTAAAGAGGAGAAAATCGGAAGATCCGGGAATAATGCACGAAGTTCCTCTAAAAGCGGACCTTCAGCCTCACCGAGACCTTTCACACGCATGGAACCATGCAAGGAAAGAGTGATCGCATCCAACGGGTTCTTTGCATGCTCTCTCTTTGCGATCTCAATGATCTCTGCCTTTCTTGCCATGTAGAAATCGTAATCTACTTCACCATTCGGAACCGCACGACAGGATACAGTCGGAACGATCTCATAACCGGCTTTCATTAATGTCTCACATACACCTGTAAGAGAATCATTCTTGCGGAAATTATCAAAAAACTCTGCCTCTCTTAACACATTGAAATCCTTTTCTCCTGCAACGATCGGATTAAAGGAATTGGATTCATGATGCATCGCAGCAACTAATACTCTTTTCATTTTTTATTACCTCCCAATTAATAAATGAATTTGTAATTGTGCTTTTATCTTAACACTTGCGTGTTATTAACATGTTTCATTTTCTTTTACTGCAACAGCGATTGAAATATTGGCCGCATAATACGGGATCAGTGTAGCCTGAACCGCATGATACAGATCGGATTTTCCCGGCCATACCGTACCTTTCAGCTGATTATTCTCATCCAGCTGATGGAACCAGGAGCCATTTACATGGTCAAGAACCACTTCATCCAGATACTTCATGAACTCTGCATACTCTTCTCTGTATTTTTTATTTCCGGTTGCATGATACAGAACCGCTGCTGTATTGATCGCTTCGCAAAGGGTCCAGTGCATACGGTCACGAACCACCGGTTTTCCGTTCCAGTCTGTTGTGTATACAACTCCCAAAGCACCGTCTGCATTCCAGCCGTCTGCAATGGCCCGATTGTAGAGATGCTCGCATTTCTCAAGATATGCGTACGCTTCATCGGGATCATATTCATATGTAGAAAGAGCCCACTGTGCGATCAGTCTGGACCATTCCAGACCATGTCCCGGTGTTGCACCATACGGTTTGAATGGATCGTCCGGTTTATCTGCATTGCACTCCAAATCCGGTATCCAGTCGCTGGTAAAATGCTCCGGAATCCTCCAGTCATTTCCCGCTGCCCAGGCAAGTACATGTTCAATGATCCTTCCTGCCCTTTCACGGTATTTATCATCGCCTGTCACATCCGCAGCCGCAAGAAATGCCTCGACGGTGTGCATATTTGCATTGATTCCGCGATACTCATCCAAAACTGTAAATTCGGTATTCCAAGTATCACAGGACAGACCTTCTTCTTCATTCCAGAAATATTTATCATATACTTCCAGGGCATCTGCAAGAAGCTCTTTCGCTCCCGGTCTTCCTGCCAGCACCGCCGAAGAAGAGGCCAGGATCACAAAAGCATGCGCATAGCACTGCTTGTTTGGCAGAACTTCATCATTTGCTGTCAGACCTGCATACCAACCGCTGTATTCCTTATCACGCAGCTCACCAAAAAGCCCTTTCAATCCTGCATCGATCAGCTCTTCACTTCCCTCATGTCCCAGGAAACTTGCGATGCTGTAAACATGGATCATGCGGCTTGTGATCCACGTCTCACGAGGACGCTCTTTCCATGGAGTTCCATCATCACCAAGATAATAAGAGCCACCGCCTGGAGATGGAAACTGGTGTCCAAATCGGAACAGATCCTCTCGGATTTCTTTCATAAACTTCTCGTTTTCAACTGTACCGAGCATATACTTTTTATTTGTTTCACTCATACCGGAATCCTTCTTTCTCCACACAATATAATATAATTATACCGCAAAATACCTTTCCCGTATAT
>JAZOVL010000239.1:0-6999 GCA_045658685.1 Pilosibacter sp. | reverse complement strand
CCATATTTGAACGGAATGTTGTTCTCCTTTAATACTTTGATGATCTTCGCTGTTGTACGGTACTCTCTCCAACCCGGCTCTGCGTGCTTGTGCAGATCACGGCGGCAAGCTACCATCTCATCGTTCCAGCTTTCAATTTTGCTTAAAATGTTTTCAATTCCCATTGTAAACCCCTCCATCATTTAGAAAACATAATTGTTTCGTTTTCGGTCATACTAATCACGTACAGAAAACAAAATACCTTAGTTTAAGTATAAAAGTTGCCAAATAGAAAGTCAACCGCAATCAAAAACTAAATTTGTCGAAATTACGCGACTGGTGTCATGCGAATTTGTTTGCATTTTGTAGTATTTCGTTATAAAATAGGATTCACAAATCAGTAAAGGAGCGTGGGTATGGCAGCAGGAGCAGATTTGAGTTTTGTAAATCTGGGAATCTCGGTTGAGCATATGGTAAAAAGCTTTAATATAGGAGGTTTTTCCGTAGCATTTTATGGTCTGATCATTGCGATTGGTATGGTCTGTGGTATCTTGATGGCACAGTCGGATGGAAAGCGCAGAGGACAGGACCCGGAGATTTACCTGGATTTTGCTATTTACGGCATTTTATTTGCAATTTTAGGAGCCAGAATTTATTACGTAGTATTCCAGTGGGGATATTATAAGGAGAACTTAACAGAAATCATCAATCTTAGAAAAGGTGGACTGGCGATCTATGGAGGAATTATCGCAGGTGTGATCACATTATATGTGTTTGCGAAGAAGAAAGGGCTTTCCTTTTTCTCCATGGCGGATTCAGTCGTTCTTGGCCTTGTAACAGGCCAGATCATTGGAAGATGGGGAAACTTCTTCAACTGTGAAGCATTCGGTGGATTTACCGACGGTCTGTTTGCCATGAGGATCAAGCGAAGCATTGTAAGTGCCAATATGATATCACAGGAGCTGATCGACAACCTGATTGTAGAGAACGGAGTGGAGTACATACAGGTACATCCGACCTTCCTTTACGAGTCCCTGTGGAATGTGGGTGTGCTGCTTTTTATGTTATGGTATCGCAAGAGAAAGAAATTTGATGGTGAAATGCTTCTCATTTACTTTACAGGATATGGTATCGGACGTACCTGGATTGAAGGCCTGAGAACTGATTCTCTTCTTGTACCGGGTACCGGACTTGCAGTATCCCAGTTGTTATCCATCGTCCTTGTAGTGGTTTCTCTGGCAATCCTTATATATCGCTATAGACAGGAAGCAAAGAGAAGAGAGGGGAACTCATAAATGGAGAAAGCGCTGGACAAACAGAGATTAATCGAAAAAATTGAGGCGGCCAGAATGAAATTAAATGACAGCATCGATGCCAAAAAAGATTATGATACTATATATCGGTACAGCGTGGAACTGGATCACTTAATAGAACTATATATTGTGGCCGGATATTAACAAAAACAATAGATATAGACCCTGGAAAAAGTCGCATTTTTGCGGCTTTTTTTTGTTACTTTTTTCTTAAAAAATTCTTGCCATTTTGGTGTAAATGTACTAAGATTATATCAGAAGTGGTGAAAAGTGGGTTGAAGTGGAGCAAAATGGAGAGAAAGTGGTTCTCTATGGAGCGCACGGAGTACAGGAGAAAAGGATGTTCATTGGTGAGTACAGTCATACAATCGATACAAAAGGTCGTTTGATTGTTCCGTCCAAATTCCGTGAGCAGCTGGGCGAAGAGTTCGTTGTTACCAAGGGATTGGACGGCTGTCTTTTCGTGTACGAAAATTCAGAGTGGAAATCCTTCGAAGAGAAACTTCACGCACTTCCGCTTACCAATGCCAATGCCAGAAAATTTACAAGATTCTTCCTGGCAGGTGCCAGCGCTTGTGAGGTGGACAAGCAGGGAAGAATTTTGATCCCGGCTGTGTTGAGAGATTTCGCAAAACTGGAAAAAGACGTTGTTTTAGTGGGCGTCGGAAGCCGTATTGAGATCTGGAACAAAGCATTATGGGCTGAAAAGAACGTATATGATGACATGGAAGAAATTGCAGAAAATATGGAAGGTCTTGGCATATGATTTTTGAACACAAGTCAGTTCTCCTTTATGAGACAGTAGACAGCTTAAATATCAAACCGGACGGAATTTACGTCGATGGAACCCTTGGCGGCGGCGGACATGCTTTCGAAGTCGCAAGCAGACTTGGTGAAAACGGCCGTCTGATCGGTATCGATCAGGATGCGGACGCGATCAAAGCGGCGACAGAACGTCTGGAACCATTCAAAGAGAAAGTTACCATTGTTCGGAGCAACTACCGGAACATCCGGGAAGTGCTCGCAGGATTAGGGATTCAAAAAGTAGATGGTATTTATCTCGACTTAGGTGTTTCTTCCTACCAATTGGACACGGCAGAACGAGGATTCACCTATCGAGAGGATGCCCCTCTGGACATGAGAATGGACCAGAGAAATGAAAAAACTGCAGCGGATATCGTCAATGACTACACGGAGATGGAACTTTTTCGTGTGATCCGCGATTACGGTGAAGACAAATTTGCGAAGAATATCGCAAAGCACATTGTAAGGGCAAGAGAGAACAGCAGGATCGAGACAACGGATCAGTTGGTGGAGATCATCAAAGCTGCGATTCCGGCGAAGATGAGAATGGAAGGCGGACATCCGGCTAAGAGAACTTTCCAGGCTATCCGAATCGAGCTCAACAAAGAACTGGAGGTTCTGACAGATTCCATCGATACGATGATCGATCTGTTAAATCCGGACGGAAGACTTTCGATCATTACATTCCATTCTCTGGAAGACCGTATCGTAAAGTTACGTTTCCGCGACAATGAAAATCCTTGTGTATGCCCGCCAAACTTACCGGTTTGTGTATGTGGCAAAAAGAGCAAGGGCAAAGTGATCACGAGAAAACCGATTATCCCGGCAGACGAGGAGATCGAAGAGAATAAGCGCTCCAAGAGCTCGAAGCTCCGCGTATTTGAGCGCAGATAAAGATACCTGAAGAAATATGTTAGAAAGGAAGTGATAGTATGGCTACAGGAAGAGATTTCAAGAGAAGAAATGCAGCATATGTGGCTGGCAATACTGCGAGACAGTTAAACATACAGGAACGCGAGTATTTCCAGGAGGAACGCCATGCTGTTACACCTAGAAGAGGTCAGGAGAGAGCGTTGCCGATGGAGCTGCCGTATGTTATTTTACTTACGATTGCTGCAATCTGTACACTTTACCTGTGTGTGAGTTACCTTCAGCTCCAGTCTTCCATCACAGCGAGACTGGACCATATCGAATATCTCGAAGAACGTATTGAGACATTAAAAGCCGACAACGACGCACTTGAAACCAGAATCAATACTTCCGTCGATCTTGACTATGTTTACAAAATTGCAACAGAGGAACTTGGCATGGTTTATGCCAATAAGAATCAGGTTCGTTTGTACAATAAGACGGAAAGCGAGTATGTGAGACAGTATGAAGACATCCCAGAGCGGTAATAGAAATAAAAGAAAAGTACTGACACGGTATATGCAAGAGAAGCTGGCGGTTACGGTCCTCGTAATTACGCTGGCTTTAATTGGTCTTGTGGCAGTTCTTTATAGGTTGATTGAAGATAAAAATGAAGAGTATACGCAGATTGTATTAAATCAGCATTCGTCCTTTGACAGTCGTACGATCCCGTACAGACGAGGTGACATTGTGGATCGAAATGGCACGTATCTGGCCACCAGTGAGAAGGTTTATAACCTGATCCTGGATCCAAACCAGATCAATAAGGCTCCGGAAAAGTATCTGGAACCGACGGTGCAGGCACTCTGTGAAGTGTTTGGTTATGACAGACAGACGGTTCTTGATACGATCAGCAAGAACAGCGAGTCCTATTATGTGAAATTTGCCCGTCAGCTTTCTGTTGATGAAAAGGAAGCGTTTGAAGAAAAGGCAAATGAGATGAACAAGAAGTTCACGGACGAACGTAAGTCTTCACGTGTCAAAGGTGTCTGGTTTGAGGATGAATACCGCAGATTTTATCCGTACGGTGCACTGGCGTGTAACGTGGTCGGATTTTCCTTTGATAATGGTAAGCAGGGAAGCGGCGGTATTGAGCAGTTTTATAACAGCGAACTGATCGGTACCAACGGACGTGAATATGGTTATCTGGACAGCGAGTCCAATATGGAGAAGATCATCAAATCGGCAGAAAACGGACATACGATCGTTTCTACTATTGATACCAACATCCAGAAGACTGTTGAAAAGTACATTGATGAGTGGATGAATGGAATTGGCAGTGAGACGATCTCTGTTTTAGCGATGGATCCAAACAATGGAGAAATCCTTGCCATGGCATCTAACCGAAGATTTGATCTGAATGATCCGAGAAATTTATCTTCCATGTATTCTGAGGCAGAGATTGCAGCGATGACAGAATCTGAGAAGACAGAGGCGTGGAATAAAATGTGGCGTAACTTCGCAGTGAGCGATAGCTATGAACCGGGTTCGCCAGCAAAACCGCTGACTGTTGCAGCTTGTCTGGAAGAAGGTGTGGTATACCAGAATGAGACGTACGTTTGTGACGGTGGACAGCATGTGGGCGGTTACAACATCCGTTGTGTCAGCCGACTGGGTCATGGTACCATCTCTCTGGAACAGTCCTTGATGAAATCCTGCAACGATGTTATGATGCAGATTTCTGCACGACTGGGTATCCAGAAGTTTGCGAAATATCAGGAGATCTTTGGATTTGGTCAGAAGACCGGCATTGATCTTCCGGGTGAGGCAGATACATCCGGACTGATCCGTACTGAGGATAACATGGGGTCTACAGACCTTGCGTGTTATTCTTTCGGTCAGAACTATAACTGTACGATGGTACAGATGGCAGCGGCTCTTTCTTCTATTATTAATGGCGGTTCTTATTATGAGCCGCATGTGGTAAAGCAGATTCTCAATGAACAGGGTGCTGTTGTGAAGAAGATCGAACCAAATCTGGTTCGCGAGACGGTTTCTCAGGCAACCAGTGAGTTTGTGGTCGAATCAATGTTCAAGACAGTAGACCATGAAGAAGGAACCGGTAAAGCTGCTCGTGTAACCGGATATAAAGTCGGTGGAAAGACCGGTACAGCGCAGAAACTTCCGCGTTCTGCAAAGAATTACTTAGTTTCTTTCGCAGGTTTTGCACCGGCGGATGATCCGCAGGTTCTGGTTTATGTATGTATTGATACTCCGCATCTTCCGGGTGAGGAGCAGGCACACAGTTCATTTGCGATAGAAGTATTCCAGAAGATTTTAACGGACATTCTTCCTTATATGAATGTATTCCCGGATACTGAGATTCCAGAAGAGGTAGACGAAGACCTCGCAAATCAGGAAGAAGGTATTACCAACAAGAACGAAGGCGGTATGGAGCCGACTGCTGAACCGACCGCAGAAGTGGAAGAAGGGGATGCTGAAATGCCGACAGAGCCGGATGAAGAAGTGATTTCCTATGAAGGCGGTCTTGGACTTCCGGAGGTGGACCTGGGAACAACGATTACGATCGATCCGATGCCGGAAGGCGTGACAGACGTTGCGGCTCCGGGCCCTGGTGAAAAAATACCGGGAGAATAGAGGTACAAATGGAAAGACAGGTTGATTTAAAAGAAATTTCTGACGGAAAAATATATGGTTTAGAAGACATGGTAAGAGCAGACTGTGCAGGTTGCGCAGGCTGCTCTGCGTGTTGCATGGGGATGGGAAATTCTGTGGTCCTGGACCCATATGATGTGCATCGGCTGGTAACCGGAACAGGAATGAGCTTTGAGGCTTTGCTTCAGAGACATCTGGAACTGAACGTGGCAGATGGCGTGATTCTTCCTAATTTAAAAATGGAGGGAGAGAAGGAAGCGTGTGCTTTCTTAAATGAAGAAGGACGATGCAGTGTGCATCCGTATCGTCCGGGTATCTGCAGGATTTTTCCACTGGGACGACTTTACGAGGATGGTGGTTTTCAGTACATTTTGCAGATCAATGAGTGCAAGAAGGGAAATCGTTCTAAAGTGAAAGTGAAAAAATGGATCGATACACCGGACGCAAAGAATTATGATAAATATATTGCCAAATGGCATTATTTCTTAAAGGATCTGCAGAAGATCGCGCGCGACGATGAGGAAGGTACAGCAGCAAAGACCATCAGCATGTATGTGTTAAAGACATTTTATCTGACCGGGTTTGCGGCTGAGCATGATTTCTTTGAACAATTTTACAATCGACTGGCAACTGCCTGTAATCTGTTTGGATTAGGACATAATTTGACTGAAACGAAATATAATGAGTAACAAGACATTCGTGCGAGTGTGGCGGAATGAATTCGTTTTTGACACACCACCGAAGAAAAACTCTCATTGTCACGGTTGGAGCAGTCTTGTTGATCCTGGGTCTGATCGGGCAGTTGGGCTATCTGATGATCGTTCAATCAGAGCATTATAGTGAGTTGGCAGACGAGCTGCACGAGCGTGAGCGGACTATCAAAGCTGCCCGTGGAGAAATCGTGGACCGGAATGGAACGGTCATTGCAACCAATCGGACTGTCTGTACGGTTTCTGTCATTTACAATCAGGTGGAGGACCGGGAGCAGGTCATTAAGGTGCTTTGTAACGAGCTGAATCTATCGGAGAGCGAGGTTCGGAAGAAAGTCGAAAGGCGTTCGTCCAGGGAAATCATAAAGACCAATGTGGATAAGACGGATGGCGACCGGATCCGTAAGTATAACCTTGCGGGTGTCAAAGTTGATGAAGATTATAAACGATACTATCCGTATCATAGTCTGGCATCGAAAGTTTTGGGATTTACCGGTGCAGATAACCAGGGAATCATCGGACTGGAAGTTAAATATGAATCTTATCTCAAAGGTCGGGACGGAGTCATTTTGACTTTGGCAGATGCCAAAGGTGTTGAGTTGGAATATGCTGCGGAAGACCGGGTGGAACCCATCGCGGGAAACACTCTGACGGTCAGTCTGGATGTG
>JAZOVL010000238.1:0-2538 GCA_045658685.1 Pilosibacter sp. | reverse complement strand
GTAACCTCGTTTCCGTCAAACAATGGAAAAGCCTCTTTCCCATTTTCTTCGATGAGTTTGTCGATAGCACGGCGGATGTTTCTTCCAGCCGGGTCAATATCCGAGTTTAAAATATCAATTATCATAGATTAAAGATAGCCTACGCCTGTTATCGTACTGAAAATCCAGAGAATCGCAAAAATAACAGGCATGTGTATAATGTAGATAAAGAGAGTTACAGTACCGTTTCCAAGTTTTGCCATCGTCTGCATAACCTTTCCCGGCTTATAATTAAGGGTAAAACCGCGGATTCCATTCGGATAGAAAACATTTCCAAGACCGACTCCTAAGAGAAGAACCCCAGTCCACGGAAACAGCGGGAAGTAATCCGGAGTGTGAAGCAAAAACTCCGCACTGTGTATTCCAAGCGGAAACAGCCATTCAGGCGATGTAAAATGCGGAATTAGAAGAGTTCCAACACACATTACCGCAAGACCGAATATGAGATTCCATCTCTTAAACCTCAGAAGCGGGATTGCAATAAGCATCGAAATGCTGAGCATATGGAGAAAACCAAAGACAATACAGTCGTTTGAATCCATGAATACGCGATAAGCAATCCATGTCGCAAGCGTGATCAGCATAGAAATGCCGAACAAAAGAATCGCCCTGTTTACAAGAGTTACATAATAATCTCTGTCAGTGAGCCCTTTTTTCTGCATACGTTCATGACGCAGAATCATCGCAATGCCGGCAAGAATAACGAAAATTGCAGTACCGAATACATAGCAGTTATAATACTTCAGAAAAGTATCAGTCTCAACGATTACGTGAAACATCACAAGAGCAGCTAAGGTATGGAAGAATATCATTCCAAGAATTGCAATCCCTCTGATTGCATCAATCTCCCAGTAACGCTCACCGGAAGAGTGCTGAGGAACAGCAGGAACATCCGGCACCAAAGCTGCCGCATCGTCCATTTATTCCATTCCTATATGCTGTATCGGATTATCAACTTTCGGCTAAAACTGCAACCTTATCAACTCCCATAACCAATATCTATACAGGTTACCACAGGCATTCTTTGATTAGGAAATTATGCCGAAGGATATTTGGAAATCAACATTCTCTGTATTATGTCACGTGAAATTCGCATCAGATCAGTATCCGTTGGAGGAAACAAGCCTCCGCGGATTTTAGGCGTATTAAATATAAGCCCTGAATCATTTTTCACAGACTCATTTACACCATGCAGTCAGGTTTTACGCAGGGCAGAAGAGATGAGACGGGCTGGAGCGGACATAATTGACCTTGGTGCGAGAAGTACAGCACTCAACGCCCCTCCGCTTTCCACATCAGAAGAAAAGGAGAGGATTGTATCAGCTCTCAAAGATTTAGACGGGTGCGGGATTCCAATCTCTCTTGACACATGCCGGGCTGAGGTCCTGACAGCAGCTCTTCATTATGATATCGCACTTGTAAATGACATAAGTGGTCTGGCTGATGAGAGTTATGCAAAAGCCGTTGCAGACTCAGGTCTTCCAGCGATTCTTATGGCATCAAATACAATCCCCGGAGACCCTCTGAACTTTGACGAAACAGAATCAGCAATATCTGCCGTACTTTCCCGCGCGGAAAAATATGGTATAAATGATATCATTTTAGATCCGGGTGTTGGTAAATGGACTGATGAGAGAACAAGCGAGGCAGACTGGGAGCTTTGCAGAAGATTTTCAGAACTGAAAACCTATGACCTTCCGCTCTTAGCCGCAGTATCACGCAAAAGTTTCATCGGAGAATGTTTGAACAAGCCTCCGCATGAGAGAATTTTCGGATCTCTTGCCGTCTTCTATCATTTAATGGAATCAGGAGCAGACCTCCTGCGTGTCCATGATGTAGGCCCTGCCTCTGATTTTGTCAAAGTATTCACCCGCTTGAATGGCGAGGATTAAACGATTGGACTGCATATAGAAATACTATGTCAGTCCCGCATTCTTTTTCGGTCTTTGGACTATCCACTCCGCTCATCAATATCGGGGATGATATTGTATCAATCACAGCAGAAGCCGCAAAAACTGCTGCCGGCGGTTTTTTGGACAACGATATTTTAGTGATTGCAGAGTCTCCGCTTGCAACCGCTGAAGGTCGAATCATTCGATTAACAGAAGTGGTTCCAACAGCAGAAGCAGAAGCTCTCGCAAAAGAGTATTCAATAGATGTGCGTCTCGCTGAAATTGTACTTCAGGAATCCGATGAAATTGTCGGAGGGGTGCCCGGATATCTTCTTGCAAGACGCGGAAATCTTTTCCTTCCAAATGCCGGAATTGATGAGTCGAATGCTCCGGATGGAATGGTAACTCTTCTTCCAAAAAATCCTGATGAAAGTGCGAAGAGAATCCGTGACGAAATTCAGAAGCGTTTTGGAAAAGATGTGGCTGTCCTTGTTGTCGATCCAAGAACCCATGCGATGCGCCTTGGAGTGTCCGGCGTGGCCATCGGTGTCGCAGGTCTTCGTCCGATTACGGATGAACGTGGGAAAAAGGATTTGTTCGGACATGA
>JAZOVL010000237.1:0-7459 GCA_045658685.1 Pilosibacter sp. | reverse complement strand
TATAGTAAGAAACTATATAAATAATTATTATAATGCATTTTTGTCTAACTCGCAAGTAAAAACCATTTTTCGGATGATGCTTCTTCTTTATTTAAGGAAGGTTTTTCAGTAAAATAATTATTTTTATATATTTTTTATTTCAAAGAGTATTTTTTTGAAGTTTTTTGTAGGATGTACAGATAATCATACATAAGAAAAGCGTGAATGACAAACAAAAACTAGGAGGGTTACTATGACAACAATTTCACTCGACATGTACCAGGCATGTGCACTTGCTGCTCTTGTTTATTGTCTGGGACGAATCATGAAGCAGAAACTTGCATTTCTGAACAGATACTGTATTCCGGCTCCGGTAGCTGGCGGTGTCGTATTTGCACTTGTTCACCTTGCATTATATAGTGCAGGAATCCTGGAACTCACATTTAACACAACACTTCAGGACGTATTTATGACAATCTTCTTCTGCAGCGTTGGTTTCACAGCTTGCTTCCGTCTCTTAAAGAAGGGTGGCATTCAGGTATTCTTGTTCCTTGGTCTTGCAATCGGTATCTGCATCGTACAGGATATCGCGGGAAGCGGTCTTGCAGCTGCATTTGGTCTTGATCCGTTACTTGGTCTTTGCATGAGCTCTATGCCGTTAGTTGGCGGTCATGGTACTTCCGGTTCCTTTGGCCCGCTTCTTGAGGTTGATTATGGCGTTGTTGGTGCAACAACCGTTGCTCTTGCTTCTGCTACATACGGTCTTGTTGCCGGTTCTATCATGGGTGGCCCGATTGCTCGTATGCGTGTTGAGAAACATGGTTTAAAATCTACAGCTGCAGAGGAAGGTAATGCAGCAGCAGAGATTGCTTCTGCGATTGATGGTGACAAGTTCACAACGGCTGCCATGTTCCTTGCAGTATCTATTGGTATCGGTACATTTATTTACGCATTTTTTAAAGATGTCCTGGACTTAACATTCCCGACATACATCGGTGCTATGTTAGCAGCAGCGGCAGTTAGAAATATCTGGGACGTAAGAGGAAAAGATCTTCCGATGGAAGAGATTGACGCTCTCGGCGGTCTTTCTCTGAATCTGTTCCTTTCCATGGCTATGATGAGCTTAAAGCTCTGGCAGCTTGCAGCACTTGCTCTTCCGATGATCGTGATTCTGCTTGTTCAGACACTCATCATGTTCCTGTATGCAAACTTCTTAGTATTCAATGTAATGGGTCGTGACTATGAAGCAGCAGCTATGACAACAGCGTTCTGCGGTTTCGGTATGGGTGCAACTCCGAACGCTATGGCAAACATGAGAGCTCTTGTAGAGCGTTACGGTGCAGCACCGCGTGCGTTCTTTATTGTACCGTTAGTAGGAAGCTTATTTGTAGACTTCTTTAACTCTATGATTTTAACCACATTCATGAACTTTCTGTAATAGAAAAACCTGCTCCGATTCTCCGGAGCAGGTTTTTTTGTGCGCTAAAATCAGATTCTCAGATTCAAAAATGCCTGATACAGGTTTAGGGTACCGTAGCCGAATTCGCGGTTTGGATAAGCAAAGGTCGGATTTCGGTCTGCGCCACGGATCAGATAAGTCTTGATGGTAGATGAATTCATGTAAGGATCATTGCCTCTCAGGATACCCCAGTTCAGAAGAATGGCAGCGGCGCCTGCTACATGGGCGGCGGCAGCGGAGGTTCCGCTCATAGTCTGATAGGATGAACGTAAGGCTGCGGCCATGATTCCGACTCCGGGTGCAGCAAGTTCCGGTTTGATCACGCCGGAACGGCTGAAACCACGGCTGGAATGAATGTAGATTCCTCCGGTGGTGTGGTTATAGGCTCCGACGGTAATCGGATAATGTGCATTTCCCGGTCCGGTGATCAGGGTGTCTGGATCGGGGCGGAGAAAAAATGTGTCTTCGGGAATAAAGGAGCGATTGGGCAGCCAGAGATGGAAGGAATCGGGAATGTCGGTCAAATTGGTGATCGTGAGAGTCCAGATTCCCGGGAATGGATCCTGAAAGCGCAGGAAAATCAGTTGGCTTCCACTGGCATTGGAGACGATGCGGGAATAGACTGTGATCTTCGTTCCTTCCAGGAGGAAATCTAATGTGTCAGCTTTTATGTTTCTCAGAGTTGGACCTTCCATGACTTCTCCGGAAGGAGAGCGGAATCCAATGGTGTATGCCGCAGTGTTCTGTGCCCAAAATTCCATGGAAAATCCACGGGTGGATTCTCCGACATTTAATTCAACCTGATGAGTGAGAGTGCCAGGAGCAGTGGAGCCACGATAATGATGTGCGTAGCCGGTTTCATTTCCGGCAGCCACGACGAATGCGGTTCCCGGAAAGGTACTCATTTCATTTAAAAATGTACTGAGATTGGAGGTTCCGGTATGGCTTCCCATGTTGGTACCGACAGCCAGGCACACAACGAGAGGCGTATTGTACTGATTGGCGAGAGTAAACAGGTAACTGATACCCATCATAATATCATTTTCCTGATATGCATCAGCGTCTTCTTTTATAAGGAAGAAACTCCGCAGATATTGTTTGGCCGGTTTGAGCTTGACGACTCCGATGTAACAATCCGGTGCTGCACCAGAAAAACTGCCATCTTCCGTTTCTCCTCCGGCGGCAATGGAAGCTGCCATGGTTCCGTGGCCGTTAGTGTCGGTAGAGGGAACCAGTTCGAGAGGATTTTCTGAACGGAGAGCTGCATCAATCTGGTCTTTTGTATACTGTGTTCCGTAACTGACAGGGAAAATGGAAGAGAAGTTCATTTCTGAAGGCGAATCATTTCCTAATGTCTGATCCCAAATACCCAGGATTCGTGTGGAGCCGTCAGGATTTCGAAATAAGGGATTTTGGTAGTCGATTCCTGTGTCAATAAAACCGATCATGACTCCGCGACCGCGTTCGGACAATGGCGGAAGTCTTCGGGCAGAGAGGATTTCGGAGGCGTCCAGGCTGGATTGGTCCAGAAGTGCGTATAATTTGGGGATAGCGGAATAGGTGGCTGTGGATAGTGTCAATTCCCGGGCCACAGATTGTGGAAGATGAACCACAGCAAACTGATAGTTAACAAAGTCGATGCAGTCTGTACCTGCGCGAGCAAGAAATTCGGTTGGGCGCACATAATATCGGGTAATAAAATCTGCGTAGTCTTCGGAGGCGGAATTTGGATAACATGGCATAGTCATACTCCAAAGGGATGTTGTTTATAATATATGATGATGCTTAGGTAAAAGACAAAGAGATGGACGAAGCTATTAAAATAGTGTAAGATTAGAGAAACAGAATGTTTTGACAGCAGTGAGGAAGGAGACTGGATATGTTTGGATTTTTGACATTAGGAACAACCATGACCATGACAGATCTGGCTTTTAAAAATCATATTGACAGCCAGAATGATGAAGAATTTCCGAAGGAGCTGGAAGGTTCGAAGGGAAAGATCATGCTTTATAAGAATCATAATGACGGTTTTTCGTTTGGTGTCCTTCGTGGTTCCAGGCTGGTGGAACTGGTTCCGATCTGTCTGACTTCCGGAATTGCAGGTGTGTGGACTTATCTGATGAGTGTCCGGGGCAGATGGGCGGAGAAGATTGCGATAACTCTGGTGCTGGCCGGTGGTGCGAGCAATCTGATTGATCGTCTGACGAAGGGCTATGTGGTGGACTATATTTGCGTACAGTGGAAAGCACTGAAAAAGGTTGTGTTTAATCTGGCAGATGTGTTTATCATGATTGGTTGTGGTCTGTTGGTGACAGTCAATGGATTCGAAGTGATAAAAGATATGTGGAAACGTAAGAAATAAAGACAGGGAGGGATCCGGGTTTGAATATTTTATATGCGTCCAATGATGGTTTTGCAAGACATCTCGGAACGTCTATGTATTCCTTGTTTGATAAGAATCGTGGTGCGGAGGCGATTACGGTCTATGTATTGTCTCTGGGACTGTCAGTCGAAAATATCCGAAAGCTGCAGACGATCGCGGATACATTTGACCGTGAACTGGTGATCTTAGAGCTGGGTGATATTCGAAAAAAATTTGATTTTGATGTGGATACAGGTGGATATGATATCAGTATCATGGGGCGCCTGTTTATGGGGGAAATGCTTCCGGAACATGTAGATCGTGTGCTGTATCTGGACTGTGATACGGTCGTTGTGCGCCCGCTCGAGAAGATGTGGAAGACCAGTCTTGGCGGAGCGATTCTGGGAGCGGTCATGGAACCGACGATTTATGAGGCTGTGAAGGAATCCATCGGGCTGGAACCGGAAGATGGTTACTATAATTCAGGTGTTCTCCTTGTGGATTTGAAACGTTGGCGAGAGGAACGGGTTCAGGAAAATCTGATGCAGTTTTTAAGGGAAAAGGGCGGAGCGCTGTTTGCCAGTGACCAGGATCTGTTGAACGGAGCGTTAAAAGGCCGTATTCATACTCTGATGCCGGTTTGCAATTTTTTTCCGAATTATCGTTATTTTTCTTATAAAACTTTGGTGGAGCATGCGCCGTCTTACAAGGCGGTTCCCAGGGAAGCGTTTAGAATGGCTAAAAAACACCCGATGATCATTCACTATATGGGCGATGAGCGTCCATGGATCCGGGGAAATCTAAATCATTATCGTCTGGCTTATGAAAAATACCTGGCGATGACACCGTGGGCAGGCACTCCGAAGGATAAAGGAAAAGAAATTTACATGCTGATCTACCATGTGATGGATTATATGACGGCGATCTGTCCGGAAATTCGCTGGTATATCAGTAAGAAGTTTGGTATGAAGGCAGTCATGAGCCGAAAGAAACAGACGGAGGATAAAAAAGCATGATCACAGTACTGTTGGCAGCGTGGAACGGAGAAGCTTATATTGAGGAACAGTTAGATTCCATTCTGGGACAGGATGGTTTGGAATTAAATGATCTGCGTATCGTGATCTCTGATGACGGATCGACAGACCGAACACGGGAAATCCTTGAGGACTATCATGCGCAGTTTTCGGAACAGATTCTGTTAAGACATCGGAGCATGGAGCGGAAAACGAAGGATCTGGCTGACGGAATCCCGGCAGCAGCAGGTAATTTCTTCTGGCTGCTCTCGCAAGCAGGAGAATCGGATTATTACATGCTCAGCGATCAGGATGATGTGTGGAAGCCCAATAAAATCGAAACATTGATGATGGAAATGATGTGTCAGGAAGTATTAAACGGGGCAGATCATCCGATTTTGGTACATTCTGACATGGAAGTGGTTGATGCGAATCTAAAAACGATTCACCCTAGTTTTTTCAAATATCAGAAATGTGATCCGGATCGAATCGAATTTTCAGAGATGCTGGTGGAAAATTCTGTGACCGGAGGTGCGGTCATGATGAACCGTGCTCTGGTAAAGTTATTGCAAGATCGTCCACTGGCGTGTTTCATGCATGACTGGTGGATCGCATTGGCAGCTTCTTGCTTTGGAACCATTTCCTATGTGAAGGAATCGCTCTATTTGTACCGTCAGCACGGAAACAATACCCTGGGAGCGAAAGAGACCGGAAGTGTGAAAGATGTGACGGAGCGTTTGGAACGATCTGCACAGGTGGAGGAAAACTACCGAAAGATGGCAGCTCAGGCTCATGCATTCGGAATTATGTATCAAGAGCAGATGAGCGATGAGCAGAAAGCAGTGCTTCGTGCATATCTGGCGCTGCGATATCAATCACCGATGGGAAGGTTCCGAAATATCGTGAAAAATCGATTCTACAAGAGTTCGAAATTACAGACTCTGGCCCAATGCGTGACGATTCCGAGACCGGATGGAGACAACTGGCCGATCTAATGAGGGAGAACATAAGGTGAAGATCAATTGTGTGATATTAAATTATAATGATGCATCCACTGTTCTGGATCTTGTGAATGAGATCGGTGGATATCAGTCGCTGGATCGAATCGTCATTGTGGATAATGTGTCCACGGATGACTCATGGGAAGTGCTGCAGACACTAAAAACCCAGTATTCACATGTGGATCTGCTTCAGTCAGAGAAAAATGGCGGATACGGAGCCGGAAATAATCTGGGTGTGCGCCATGCAGTAAACGTCAATGAGGCAGATTATGTGCTGATCGCAAACCCGGACGTGAAGTTTTCTGAGGTGTGTGTCAAACGTCTGGCAGGAGTGCTGTCTCGTCATGAAGAGCTGGCAGTTGCAACGGCTTTGATGGTGGATCAGACTTACGGTGAAATGAAAAATGGCTGGAAGGTTCACGGATTCTGGGGCGAACTGTTTGCTATGGGTCCAATCAGCAGGCGTTTATTTAAAAAATGGCTGAATTATCCGGAGAAGTATTTTGAAGGGAAGAATGCTGTTTATGTAGATGCTGTTCACGGTTCCATGTTGATGGTGGACGGAAAGAAATTTTTGGAAGTCGGCGGATACGATGAGGGAATCTTCTTATATCAGGAAGAAACGGTACTCGCGAAACGGTTGAAGAACAAAAGTTACAGATCATTATTGGTTCTGGATCAGAAGTATCGCCACGAGCATTCGGTGTCTATCAGCAAATCATTTAAAGGGCAGATAGAACGTCAGAAACTGAGACATACAAGTGTACTGTATTATATGAAACATTATCTGGGCATTTGTCCTGTGAAAGAAGCGATCGCGAAGGTGTGGTTTGCAGGAATTTTGCTGGAGATTCGTGTTGCAGGGATGTTTGGGATGTTTGGGATGAGATGTTAAATGTTAGTTAGAGAAGTAAAAAGGCGCTGATTCCTTTGGATATGGGAGCAGTGCCTTTTGAGTATTAGATAAGGTTATATTCTTTCATGAGTTGTTCCAGGTATTCTGGATCCCCAGCAGCTTTTTGTAAGTCTTCAATGCGGGAATCGGCAAATAGCTTTTGAGTTAGAAGTGAGAATGCGTTACGCTCAGTAGTACGGCCCTCAGCAAAACTATAAGCCTTTTCTGATTGAATATGTTGCTCCAGATTAAATTCTTTCAGGATCATATTAGTTACCTCCGCTCGATGACGTTCAAGGAAACTTTTTAGAATACCATGCTCGATGCAGTGTACGACAGCCTGGTCGATCGCATAAGGGAGCGCCAGACCAGAGCGGGTACCGATGCGAACTTGTTCAATCAAGTAAGAATACTCGTAAAGTTCATGGCATACTTCCATCAACTGCTGATTGTGACCGAAGTTGATATTGAGCATCGTAGCAGTACATTCTAAACAAGCTTCCTCTCCATCTTGTTTGATAAAGGAATCTGAGAGTCGCAACGTTCTGGAATCTGGTTCGTCCGCTGTTCCATTGTAAAATACAATGTAGTTTGGAATTGGAAGATCAATACGTTTTGAACCGTAAATATTTAGTCCATGTTCGGATATGTATCCCTGATACACATCGGAGAAATAGAACAGACCACGGAGCGGCATATTTGGATTCCATGTGGATTGAGCCTCATATAAATGTAATTGATTGTTGATAA
>JAZOVL010000236.1:0-1846 GCA_045658685.1 Pilosibacter sp. | reverse complement strand
TTTAGAGACACAAACACAAAACTCCTCATGCAGTATGTGTTAATAGTAAATTGAAAAATTAAATTCTGTTTGCAAAAGTAAATTCCACACCCATTTAAAATTCATTGATTTCTTTAAAATTTAGAGGTGTCCTTTACTTATATCTATGCTATAATAGTCTAAATTTCTTTGAAATTGCTGATTTTACGGTATGGCAAACAGGCCTCTGGAAGTTCGGTTTGTAAGGGTGAATTCCACAGGTAGATGAAAAAATCTTTGAATTGTGGCCTCCGGCAGCTCTTTCATTGAAATGCTACTTTTTCAGCAGCTTAGGTGTCAGTGTCACGTCATCCGGCGGGATCGGCCTAAGCTGTAGTGCGTTTAGCATGTCCTCGCCGTATTGTTCATCCGCGACCTGATACGGTGTTCTTCCCTCCAGCTTTTTTCTTGGAGTGGAATTGATGTGGTTGACGATCTTGCGCAAATCCCATTGTGTCAAATCGGTAAAAACAGTTCCTTTCGGAAGGATCATTCTCAGCATGGTATGCACCTGTTCGATTCCGCCTTTCTGCCCGCTGCACATCGGATCACAGTAATAGATACTGGTTCTTTCCATACCATTGATACCTGTTTCAAGGCTTTCCGGATCACCGAATTCGCTTCCCCGATCAGTCAGAATGACCTCAAACAGCGTTAGAAACCGGTAAGTGTCAAGTGTCTTTTCCAATCGATCAAAGACCGCTCTGACTGCACCTGCGGTGCGTCGGTTAAGCAGATAGGCAAGAAACAGTTCCGACTCAGGAAGAAAAAAGGTGAGGATGCATTTATCAGATCCTTTGGCAGAAATGACCGTGTCCATCTCGGCGAAGTGGTTGGGATTCAAAGTCTGAAAGTCCTGATAAGACCTGTGATGGAAGACTTCACGGTTGGTGATTCGAGTCTGTTCAGTCTTTCTGGGCTTGAACTTAGGCTTGCGCTTTAAATCAATGTTTCTGGTCAGCAGGACCCCTTGATCGATATAGTTGTACAAAGTCTTGACCGATACATCCAGTTCCGGATGATTGGTAAGGATGTGATAGGGCGATTGTCCCTGCATGACCAGAGGCTTAACGATGTTGTTCATCTGACGCACTTGAGCTCTGGTCTTGTTAATCCCCTCCCGTGAAGAAGTCCGGAGTTCCTCATATTTACGCTGGGCGAAATGGGCATCATAATCGTATTTATGAGGAATGGTACAGCGGTGTTTCTGTTTTATACAGCCATTGCAGACGTAGGGGGCCTTATCGAGCCGGTTGCATTGCTCTTTTTCAAAGCGTTTGCAGACCTGATTGCACTTGTGACAGGACGCACACTTCTGATCGCAGATGAAAAGCTTTTCGCAGACGTTGGTTCGTTTGCACCGAAAGCGATGAATGCAGAAGTTGTAGGGGTTGGTAAAACTGCCCTTATTCCAGGTATTGGTGCTGCGGTGAAGGCGCACCTCTTTGGAGATGGTGGTAGGATCTTTGCAAAGGAACTTGGAGATGTCCTTGAAAGAGAGACCCTCGTCAAGGGATTTCTGGATGTATATCCTGTCATCCAGAGTAAGGTGTTTCTGGTTTCCCGGTATTAACTTAGACATAATGATATCCTCCTTATCCTGCCGCCGGGACCTGTACAAAGAGGATACAATGGAAATGGATTCGGAGCAATGCTTTGTAAGAGTTAATTCCAGTTGTGTAAGACTTAATTCCACTATGGGGTGGGGAGGTGGAATTTACTTTTTTAATTTGGACTCCAATTATTAACTTATTTCACACTTTCCTTTTTTCACTTTTTTTGCTATAATTAATCACAACATACATATAACACACAACAGAAAGGATGG
>JAZOVL010000235.1:0-7593 GCA_045658685.1 Pilosibacter sp. | reverse complement strand
ACCGTTTTTCCGCCAAACTCCTCACGAATTCGTTTTACCGTCTCCAAAGTTACAAGTGCACCGTTCTTATCTGAACTTACCGCCATGCAAAGTGCATCGATTAATATATCTTTTTTCTCAATTCCATACTCTGCCGCTGTTTCATAAATCTTCTTTGCAATCGCAATTCGACCATCTGCAGTTTCCGGAATACCGGCTTCATCCAGACAAAGAGCCACCACAACGCCACCGTATTTTTTTACCAGCGGAAATACGGCTTCCATAGATTCTTTTTTACCATTTACCGAATTGATCAACGGCTTACCATTGTAAATGCGCATTGCCTGTTCCATTGCCTGCACATTGGCAGTGTCAATCTGAAGTGGAAGATCCAGCACACTCTGCAGCTCTTTTACCACATCCACCATCATTGCAGGCTCATCGATTCCAGGAAGTCCCACATTTACATCCAGCACTTCTGCTCGGCTCTCCTGCTGTGCAACACCTACATTTAAAATGTAGGCCATATCATGATCTTTTAATGCCTGCTTGAATTTCGGTTTTCCAGTCGGATTGATACGTTCTCCGATAATCACCGGCTGCTTTCCAAACTCCACTGCATGAGAATAAGAAGAGATTACGGTCCTCTCCTTTTTCTCTACTATCGGCTTCGGAATATCTTTGCATACAGCATACATCTTTGCGATATGTTCCGGAGTCGTTCCACAGCAACCGCCAAGAACAGAAGCTCCACTCTCCGCGATCACACGCATAGTCTCTGCAAATTGATCGGAATCAATGTCATAAACTGTCTTTCCATCCACACTTCTCGGAAGTCCGGCGTTCGGATTTACCATAACCGGAACTGATGCGATGTCGATCATCTGTCGGATCAGCG
Source organism: Pilosibacter sp. (assembly GCA_045658685.1). Taxonomy (GTDB): domain Bacteria; phylum Bacillota; class Clostridia; order Lachnospirales; family Lachnospiraceae; genus Pilosibacter. Next base: position 6,716 of record JAZOVL010000235.1, on the reverse strand, counting down.
GAAGCAGCTGAACCGGACCCAAACCACAGTTGAGGCCAATCACATCCACACCGAGTCCTTCCAGCAATGCTGTCACAGACTCTACCGTTCCACCGGTCAACATTTTTCCTTTTTCGTCCAATGTAACGGTCGCAAAGATCGGAAGTTCACTCGCCTCTTTTGCTGCCAGAACCGCCGCCTTCAGTTCATAGCTGTCTCCCATTGTTTCAATAATGATCAAATCCGCTCCTGCAGCCACACCAGCGCAAACGACCTCTTTATAAACATCACAGGCTTCCTCAAAACTAAGCGTTCCATACGGCTCCAGTAATTTTCCGGTCGGACCAAGATCCAATGCAACAAAACCATGACCGGCCAGTTCCACTGCTTTTTTTGCATTGACAACAGCAGCCGTTACTACTTCCTCGACGGAATATCCATCTTCCTTCTTATATTTAAATCGGTTCACACCGAATGTATTTGTCGTAACAATATCCGCACCAGCTTTCAGATAATCAAAATGAATGCCGCTAATGATCTCCGGATGGAGCAGATTCCAGGTCTCTGGAAGTTCTCCCGGCATTAACCCCTTTGCCTGCAAAAGACTTCCCATCCCTCCATCAAAAAATAATCGCCTCTGTTTTAATTCCTCACGAATTCCCATCTGACTCCTCCATTTCTCATATCCTTCGATACGGACATTTCTCATTTCCGCAGCTTTCACAGCCTTCCACATGGCAGAATTCTTTCATCCGGCTCAATCCAATAACCGCTGTAACAGATTTGGTTGGAACCATCAGCCCTCCGTCCGTCAACATGATTCCAATCTGTTTTGCTGCATCCAGTTCATTTAAAATCACCGGCTGATATTCCAAAGGAAAATCTCCATATCCCGGAGAATATCTCGGTCTCAGATACAGTCCTTTTTCTGCGTAAGCCTGCTTCCATTCACGACAACGATCATTGCAATATGCTTCGATCATAGCCGCTGCCGCTGCCTGTAAAATGACGGCTCTTGATATTTGCAGTTTTCCGTACTTTACCAGCAATCGGTCTACTCCAAGTCCCAACGTTACCGCCATTAAAAGAACCCGGTCGCATCCGCCCAGGTTCTTTGATAAAGTCCTACTTTTTACTCGAAAATATCCAAAATCAATCATTCCGTCTTCCGCTGCCGCGATCGGATATTCCCTGACCACAACCTTGGGCTCTGCTGTCGTCATAAGTTCATCCACACAGGACTCCACAAGCAGTTTCATCGTTGAATCCGCTTCCTGTCCGCGATATCCCAGATAACGGTAAATTTCTTTTCTTTCTATTTCAACTGCCATTTGTGCAGTCCTCCGTAACGCTTCTACACAATAATCTCTGATAAACTGCTCTTGATCTGAGCTGCCACATCCGGCTTGTTCATCGAATACACATGTATTGCATTCACGCCATTGGCGATCAGATCCACAATCTGATCTGTCGCATAAGCCACACCAGCCTGGCGCATAGCCGCCGGATTGTCTCCAAACTTATCCACAATTGCACGGAACTTTGCCGGAATATGAGCGCCGGACATAGCCAGAATCCTTTTCATCTGCTTCGCATTGGTCACAGGCATAATTCCCGCCACAATCGGAACCTTGATCCCTTTGTCGCGAATCTGATATAAAAAGTTGTATAGAAGGCTATTATCAAAAAACATCTGTGTTGTCAGGAAATCACATCCTGCATCCACCTTCTCTTTTAAATGAAGAATGTCTTCTGCCTTCGTCTTGGCCTCCACATGTCCTTCCGGATAACACGCTCCTCCAATACAAAAATCACCCAGTGTTTTCAACTCAGCGATCAGTTCACTTGCGTACTTATAATCCTGATGAATCACACCATCTTTTGGGATATCTCCGCGCAGAGCCATAATATTCTTGATATCATGCTCTTTTAAACGTTCTACAACTCGATGCACATGTTCCTTGGAAGAACCCACACAAGTCAGATGTGCAAGTGAAGTCACTCCAAACTTCTCCTTTAGATCTGCGGCAATCTCCACGGTATATTTGCTGGTACTTCCACCGGCTCCATAAGTCACGCTCATAAACGCCGGCGATAATTTTGCAATCTCAAATGCCGCTGCCTCCACCGGTTCAAACGCAGATGCCTCTTTTGGAGGAAACACTTCAAAAGAAAGCACAGGTTTCTCCTGTGCTAAAATTTCCTTAATCTTCACCTAATCATCACGCTCCAATCCAAATAATACTATATCTTTTACTTTATCGGACTATCACCATGTCGCGCTGAAGTTCCGGTATAAAGATATAGAAGATACAGACAGGGCGGTCAAACGCGTCGACAGGAGGTCGCTGAATCCTCTGTCGATATCGTGGGGAGATTACGCTTTCAAAGAAAAACTTGAACGCCCTCGCTGTATCTTCCATATGCTAGACATAATACCATAAGCATTTTTTTTCGTCTAATATGTAAAAAAAACAGCCAGTTATAGGTTTTACCTATAACCAACTGCTCTTATCCGCTTCTATATACCGATCAATCTCTTCCAGATACTTCTGACCCAATAAACTTAGTGCCACACCTTTTCGTTTAATATAACCAATGGTCATGATCGCGTCAGATTTGAGCTTGTCTGCACCATAGTCCGGACCATTGAGACTCTCGCAAGTAATACCTGAACATAGAGTATACGCATTTAAACCACGCATCAGATTTAATAAAGTTCCTCTGTCATTCGCTTTAATCAACCGTTTATATTTGTAGGTACTCAACACTTCTTCTGCAAAATAAAATGAGTTAAATGTTCCCTGTTCAAAAGAAAGACATGGAAACTCCTCCAGTTCCTCCAACGCGATCTCTGTTTTTCCCGCAAGCGGATGCCCTTTCCAAAGATATACATAAGTTCCACAGTCCATCAACGGGTGAAATTCCAGTTCCGACTCTTCAAACAACTTAAATAATACCTTTCGGTTAAAGTCATTGACATACAAGATACCGATTTCACTTCGGAAATTCTTGACATCTTCGATCACTTCGTAGGTTTTTTCTTCGCGCACAGCGAACTCGTACTCGTCCATGTCGAACTGCTTCACCAGTTCGATAAAAGCATTGACAGCAAATGTATAATGCTGCATGCTCACACCGAATTTCTTTTTAACATTTTTCTTCTCGATATAACGGTTTTCCATCAACTCATACTGCTCAATGACCTGTCTGGCATAGCTTAAGAATTCTTCTCCCTCCAGAGTCAAAACAACACCGCGGTTTCCGCGCCGGAATAATTCCACACCAATTTCCTTTTCCAGTTCTCTCACTGACTGGGATAAGCTTGGCTGGGCGATATATAATTGTTTTGCAGCTTCGTTCATAGAACCGGTATCCGCAATTGCGATCACATTTCTCAATTGGTTCAGAGTCATAATCGTCCCTTCTCTTCTCCATATTACATCTTTTCTTTATAATAATATACACGAAACTTCCTGGAAATAAAAGAGAGAACTTGGAAATTCATCGAACATATGATATTATGTCAATAGCATGAATTGATGTTACAAAGGAGGCAAGTCATATGAGCAAAATCATCTCTATCAGCCGTGAATTCGGAAGCGGCGGCCGTGAAATCGGTTTCCGTCTGGCACAAAAACTTGGAATTCCTTTTTACGATAAAGAACTGATTTCCCTGGCTTCCGAAGACAGTAATATCTCCGCCGAATTGTTCCATGCAAACGACGAAGTGATTGTCAAAAAAGATCGTCCGGCAAATACATATGCACCGATTGATCCATTCTCACCAACTTATGAAATCCCTGTTTCAGACCAGCTTTTTGTAATCCAGACAAAGATTATCAAACAACTGGCCCAAAATGGTCCGTGTGTCATCATCGGTCGCTGTTCTGATGTGATCATTGAAGATGCATTTAAAGTATTTATCTGCTCAAGCCTGAAAAAACGCCTTGAACGCCTGATGTCTCTGGAAGAAGATTGCTCCATCGACACAAAACAAATGGAAAACCATATCCGTGCTGTCGACAAAAAAAGAAAAGAATACTACCAGTTCTATACCGGTAATGAATGGGGCAAGCCGAAAAACTATGATATCTGTCTGAACAGTGGAAATCTTGGAATCGAAGAATGTGTAGAAATCATTGCAAATCTAGCAACTAAAGGAGAAACTCTTTTATGATTATTATCTTAAAACAAAATGCAAATCCGGCAAAAGTTGAAGAATTAAAACAAACTTTAGTGGCCCAGGGCTTTAAACTCCATCTTTCCGAAGGTACACAGGCTACCCTGATCGGTCTGATTGGTGATACATCCCACATGCATGAAGACTGGCTTCACGCTCTTGACGTAGTAGACAGTGTACGAAGAATCCGTGAACCATATAAAAAAGCAAACCGCTCCATGCATCCGGAAAACACTGTTATCGACATCTGCGGTCAGAAAATCGGTAACGGACATTTTCAGGTTATTGCAGGTCCGTGCTCCATCGAGACAAAGGAACAGATCATTGAGGTCGCAGAAGATGTAAAGCGCTCTGGTGCACATTTCCTGCGCGGCGGCGCTTTCAAACCAAGGACTTCCCCATACGCATTCCAAGGTCTTCATGCACAGGGACTCGACCTCCTCTTAGAAGCCAAAAAAGCAACCGGACTCCCGGTTGTAACCGAGATCATGAGCGCGGAACATCTTCACCTCTTTGAAGATGTTGATGTCATTCAGGTTGGCGCACGAAATATGCAGAACTTTGAACTGCTGAAAGAACTTGGCAAAATCCAAAAGCCAATCCTCTTAAAACGTGGATTAGCAAATACTTTGAGCGAATTTTTAATGAGTGCCGAGTATATCATGGCTGGCGGAAATGAGAATGTTATTCTCTGCGAACGAGGTATCCGCACCTTTGAGACTGCAACCAGAAATACTCTGGATATTTCTGCAATTCCGCTGTTGAAAGAAAAGACTCATCTTCCGATCATCGTCGATCCGAGCCACGCAGCCGGAATCCGCTCCCTGGTTGATCCATTGTCCATGGCAGCTATTGCCGCAGGCGCCGACGGCCTTATGATCGAAGTTCACAACAATCCGGAAAAAGCACTGTGTGATGGTGCTCAGTCTCTGACACCGCAGATGTTCGATGTACTCATGAAAAAGATCAATCACACTGTGGATTTCTTCCGAACTCTTCAATAAATAATTCAGACAAAAAAATGAGACTGCCAACGCAGCCTCATTTTTTTATATTCACTGTATTTTCTAAATTTTATAAGAATACGTATTTCAGAACAAATAAGATAGCGAGTACATAGATAAGCAACGGAACCTTCTTTGCTTTACCTGTCGCAACCTGCAATACAACGTAAGAAATAACTCCTATGCAGATACCCTCCGAAATGCTATAGAACAACGGCATTGCAAGGATACAAAGATATGCAGGAACTGCTTCTGTCAGGTTTTTATCTGTAAAGTTAATATTTACTACTTCTTCAAACATTAAGAATCCTACGAAAATAAGGGCAGGAGCTGTCGCAAAAGAAGGAATTGATGTAAATAATGGTGCAAATAATGTTGCCAGCAAGAACAGAATACCGGTTGTTAATGCTGTAAGTCCTGTACGTCCACCAACAGCAACACCTGCCGAAGACTCTACAAATGTTGTAGTTGTCGATGTACCCAGAACTGCACCTGCAGATGTTGCAATTGCATCAGAAAGAAGTGCAGGTTTGATTCTCGGCAAACGTCCATCTTCATCTAACATTCCTGCTTTTGTGCTTACACCAATCAATGTTCCCAATGTGTCAAACAAATCAACAAACAAGAAGGAAAACGTAATCGCAATAAAGTTGAAAATTCCAATACCACTAAAATCAATATTAAAACACTGACCAAATGTTTTTCCTAATGAAGAGAAATCTGCACTCATAATTCCGGTTGGGAACAGACTATATGCACCGATCTCCGGATTTGGCATATAAATTCCGGCAACCTGACAAAGCATTCCAAGTCCCCAGGTAATAACAATTCCGTAAAGGATAGCGCCTTTTACGTTTCGAATATGGAGAATTGCAGTTGCCAAAAAACCAACAACAGCAAGTAAAGCACAAATACCATGTGTATTAAAGTTTTCTGTGAAACTTGTAATTGTTACTAATGTAGATGAATCTACACAAAGTCCCGCATTCTGAAGACCGATAAAAGCAATAAAAAGTCCGATACCGACAGATACACCCTGTTTTAATGTTAATGGAATTGCGTTAAAAATTGCCTCACGAACATTTGTAAGAGACATGATAATAAAAACAATACCTTCTATAAATACGGCGAAAAGAGCTACCTGCCAGGAAATTCCCTGTCCTAGAACAACTGTGTATGCCAGATATGCATTAAGTCCCATACCGGCTGAAAGTGCAAATGGCATATTGGCCATAAAAGCCATGCAGATTGTACCAATGAATGATGCAAGACAAGTTGCAAGAAGAACTGCTCTGGCATCCATACCGGCTTCACTAAGAATGCTCGGATTCACTGCCAAAATATATGCCATTGTCATAAAAGTAGTAATGCCGGCAACAATTTCCGTTTTAAAATCTGTACCGTGTTCTCTTAACTTGAAGATTCTTTCTAACATGTTTTTTCCTCTAACTACTAATTATTATTTTTTCTACTTCCGTATTTTCGGATGAATTTCCGATTGTGTGATTCATCTCATTATACATTATAACACCCTATTTTTCAATCAAATA
>JAZOVL010000234.1:0-1797 GCA_045658685.1 Pilosibacter sp. | reverse complement strand
TGTGGGTATATATGATCAGTATAATTACGGCCAGGATAGAATAAAAGAAATTGCAACAGAATATGTTGCGGCGGGAGAAACGCTTTTAAAATTAACACAGAGGAATTCACAATGATAAATCAATTAACAGAGCGCTTTGTCTTCCGTAACATTTTGCCTGAGGAAGCGGACCAGGCAGTTATCATAGAGCAGATTTGTTTTCCTCCAAATGAGGCTTGTTCGGAAGCGCGAATGAAGGAGCGAGTGGCGGTGCTTCCGGAGTTGTTTTTAGTAGCGGTGGACAAGGAAACAGGAAAGATTGCAGGATTTTTGAATGGAGTTTCTACGGATGAGGCGGTATTTCGTGATGAATTTTTTACAGATATTACGCTGTATGATCCGGCAGGCGCAAATGTAATGTTACTGGGATTGGATGTGCTTCCGGAGTATCGTGGTCAAGGCTTGGCCAGGGAGATTGTGTGTCAGTATGCTAAAAGGGAGCAGGAAAAGGGTCGTAAAACATTGTTGTTGACCTGCTTGGATGCCAAGGTGACTATGTATGAGAAGTTCGGGTTCAAGGATCTTGGGATTGCGAACTCTGCCTGGGGTGGAGAAGAATGGCATGAAATGAGTATGCAGCTGTAAGAATCGTAAATATATATTTTTGAAAGAAAAGGAGTTTCTATGGAAAATCAGGACAAAACTCATAAACGTCGTGTACGTTATTCCGGTACACATCCAAAGAGTTACAAGGAAAAATACAAAGAACACAATCCGGAAAAATATGCGGACACCATCGAAAAGGTCATTCAGAAGGGAAGCACACCTGCGGGAATGCATATTTCCATCATGGTACAGGAAATTTTGGATTTTCTGCAGATTAAACCAGGGCAGGTTGGACTGGATGCTACGTTAGGTTATGGCGGTCACACCAAGGAAATGTTAAAGTGTCTGGAAGGACAGGGCCATATTTACGGGTTGGACGTGGACCCGATTGAATCTGCCAAGACCAAGGAACGATTAGAGAAGCAGGGGTTTGGGGAGGATATTCTGACCGTACGCCTGCAGAACTTTGCAGATATTGACTTGGTAACCAAGGAAACCGGAAAGAAGTTTGATTTTATCTTAGCGGACTTGGGTGTTTCTTCCATGCAGATTGACAATCCGGAAAGAGGATTTTCTTATAAGGTAGATGGACCGCTGGATCTGCGCATGAATCCGCAAAAGGGAGAAAGTGCAGCAGACCGCTTGAAAGTGGTAAATTATGAAGAGTTAGTTGGAATGCTGGTAGAAAATGCCGATGAACCATATGCGGAGGAGATTGCAAGAGCGGTAATGAACTGGCGTAAGCATGGCAAGCCTATCGAGACTACTACACAGTTTAAGGAAGTGATCGAAGAGGCTCTTCGCGTGGTACCGGAAAAAGAGCGTAAAGAAGCGGTGAAAAAATCCTGCCAGCGTTCTTTTCAGGCGCTTCGTATTGATGTAAACAGCGAATTTGAAGTCCTCTATGCCTTTTTGGAAAAACTTCCGGAAGTATTGGCACCAAATGGAAGAGTGGCTATTTTGACCTTCCATTCCGGTGAAGATCGTCTGGTAAAGAGCTCCTTTAAGGAATTGCAGCGTGCAGGAATTTACAGCGAAGTTTCCAAGGACGTGATCCGACCTTCTGCGGAAGAGTGTGTAAGAAACGGACGCGCCAAGTGTACCAAGATGCGCTGGGCCATCCGGGCAGCGGAATAGAAGTAGCATACGGTCAGGGGTCATTTTATTTTTGTTTTCCATTTAAGATATGTGAGTAGAAAATCATATCTTTTA